>NZ_JBXWSB010000089.1:0-20003 GCF_059613205.1 Ruegeria sp. BHSB064 | reverse complement strand
AACGCGCGCATCGGATGCCGTTGCGCGATCCTGCCACAGCGCTGCTTCGGCCCAAAGCGCATCCAGGAATTTTTCACGCTCGGTGGTCAGCGTGAAAATCCTTGTCCACATGCGTGACAAGCTGCGTCCGGCGCCATCCTTGGCAACCGTGCCGTAGGTCAGCAGAACTGTCATCTCGGGGTCAGCACGAAAGGCAGCGCGGGTTGTGCTGTCGATCAGGAAGGGAATTTCAGGAACTCTCTCCAAATAGTTCGATGTGCCTTTGATGATCTGACTCGGGGAAAATTTGAACGGGTTATCCTCCGCCGGCACCGCCAAAACGACGACATCAGCCGCGATCAAATGATCCGCAAGTGAGGTCTCTGGCAGCGTGACACAAACTTGGCATGCCAAAGCCGGACGCGGATCAAACAGTCCAAAACAGAAGGTCGAAATAAGTATGAAAACCCGAGATAAGGCGGGGGGCAACCTTTTCCAAGATTGAATGCGGTTATGACAAGGAGCAGCACGCATCATTCTATTCTTCGACCACGCGCCGCAACCCGTCCAAATCGAGCAAGACGGTGCGACCATATTCCAAGCGTATCAGGCCTTCGGTCGCCATTTCTCCCAAATACACCGAGATCTTGGACAGGGCGATATTCGACAAGTCCGCGAGTTCCTGCTGGCTGGCAACAACTGTGTCCGTCGGCTCGGCGCCCTGCAAAGCGCCACGCCATCCGCCCAACCGCAAAAGCGCAGCAGCGATGCGTTTGCGGGTGTTTCGTTGCGCAAGGTCATTGGCTGCAGACATTGCCAGCAGCTGATTCATCGAGGTGAGGCGGGCAAATGCCTCCCATAGATCAGGGCGCGCATTTGCCAGTGGCCGAAACCGAGAATAGGCGATCCTGACCAATCTGACATCGCCCGCGGCCTTCATCTCCACCAAGCCGTCAACGTCAAGCAACAACTCTGATTCACCGAACCAGGCACCTGGGTGGTGGATATGACCCAAGACCGGCTCTATTTCGGTCAGCGCGAGGCGAACCTGAACCTTTCCAAAGACGGTGCCATAGAGAAAGTTTTGCGGCCCACCAATTGCGTAAATCGTTTCCTTGTCCTTGTACGTGACAATTTCTGAAATCTGCTTGAGCTGATCCAGGCTTTCTTCCGAAACACCTTGGAGCCAGGCAGAGGAGAAAACGGGAAAAAGCTGGACCTTGGATTTCTTCATCTCAATTACCCCGTATGGGAAAGTATTTGGCAAACCGTTCTGTTAGATTTGCCCAATAACGTTCATGTTACAATAGTGTAATTACCTGATAATAAACAATATTATGGGGGCATTGGAGATGTATTCCGCTCAGAGTTTTCGTGGGCTTCAATTATCGTCTTCTGCGATCAGCTACGCTGCTATAACTTGCTTTGCAGGTATTTTAGCACATTCGGCAGTGGCGCAGGATGCGCCCAATGTAGCGCCAGATCGGGCAGAATATTCCCCATACCCGGAACATAGTTTTCCCAATCAGGTCTTTTTCGGCGACACGCACTTACACACATCTTATTCGTGGGATGCCGGATTGGTCTTTAACAAACTGTCCCCTGCTGATGCCTACAAGTTTGCCAAAGGTGAAACGGTTGTTGCGTCCACCGGTATCCCTGCACGATTGCAAAGGCCGCTCGACTGGCTGGTGGTATCGGACCATTCCGACGGTCTTGGCATCGCACCACTGCTAACGCGCGCTGATCCGACATTGTTGGAAGACCCGTTGGGAGCTGAGCTTTACGAATTGGTCAGCCAGAAGACGATCGAAAGCACGCAGGCTGCCTATAACCTGTGGCTGGGCCGCGCCTATGAAGGCACGAACCATCTGGCGTCGGATCAAAATGTGCCTAAGGTGCCGTGGGAAGAGATCATCGATGCCGCCGAAGAGGCCAATGTGCCTGGCAGTTTTACCGCTTTTATCGGATATGAATGGAGTTCGGCCCCGGACGGCAACAACTTGCACCGCGTGGTAGTCTATCGGGACGGCAAGGAAGAGGCCAATACCCGTATCCCTTTATCCAACGAACTCAGCAACGACCCCGAGGCGTTGTGGGATTGGATGGAAAAATATCAGGCAGAAACCGGCGGACAACTTTTGGCCATCCCGCATAACGGTAACCTGTCCAATGGGCTGATGTTCGACGACAAACGCTTCTCGGGTGAACCTTTGTCCACGGAATATGCCGAGCGGCGACAACGGCTTGAGCCTCTGTACGAGGTGACTCAGATGAAAGGGGATGGGGAAACGCACCCGGCCTTGTCCCCTGACGACGCCTTCGCGGATTTTGAGACATGGGATAAAGGCAGCTTCGGAACCGAGGTCAAAACACCTGAAATGTTGCCGCGTGAATATGCGCGATCTGCTTATCGTCTGGGGCTGCAACATGAGGCCGCGCTCGGCACCAATCCGTTCAAGTTCGGGATGATAGGATCGACGGATGCACATACGTCCTTGTCCACCTCTCGCGAAGAGAACTTCTTTGGCAAGATCACGGCCCTTGAACCTTCGGCCCATGAGATGCGCTTCAATGAAGCCATAACCGGTCGGCTTGGCGACGAGGCGAACCAGATCAAGGCATGGGAGACGTCAGCCTCGGGGTTGGCAGCCGTTTGGGCACGCGAAAACACCCGCGAGGCCATCTTTGACGCCATGATGCGGCGCGAGGTTTTTGCTACGACAGGGACACGTATGAGAGTTCGTGTCTTTGCGGGGCATGACTTCGAAGAATCCGACCTGTCACGATCAGATTTTGATACATACGGTTATGAAAACGGCGTGCCTATGGGTGCCGATCTCGCCATTAGCGATGGCCGCGCACCGCGTTTCATGGTGCGGGCCCTGCGTGACCCCGATGGCGCGAACTTGGACCGTATCCAGATTGTCAAAGGGTGGATGAACGCGGACGGCACGACCACCGAACGGGTTGTCGACATCGCCTGCGGCGGGCGCGATCTGATTGACGGCGCTTGTGATGGCCCTGTGGGCGACACGGTGGATCAGGAAACCGCCACCTGGACCAACGATATCGGGCAGGCGATTCTGGCCGGTTTCTGGGAAGACCCCGATTTCGACCCGGCGCAATCGGCTTTCTATTATGTCCGCGTATTGGAAATTCCGTCCCCGCGTTGGACCACCTTTGATGCCAAATTCTTTGGTACTGAACTGCCTGAGGGGGCTCCGGTTTCGATCCAGGAACGCGCCTATACCTCACCCATCTGGTACACGCCGTCCTGAGGATTTCACCATGTTATTGAAAACACTTACAGTATCAGCCATTGCACTATCTTCGGCAGCCTCCGCGCAGGACGCGCCACCATGGAATCCGGGGGAACGTGAATATTCTCCTTACCCTAAACAGGATTTTCCCAATCAGGCTTTGTTCGGAGATACTCATCTGCACACGTCATATTCGGTTGATGCAGGCATGATTGGCAACACGTTGGGTCCCGATGAAGCCTACCGATACGCCAAAGGCGAAACAGTCACCTCATCGATGGGCGTCAAAACACAGCTCATCAGGCCTCTCGACTGGCTTGTGATTTCGGATCACGCCGAGGCGCTGGGGGTTGCCCCGATGATTGCCCGGTCTGATCCGATTGTTCTGGAAGACCCACTGGGGCAGGAGTTGCATGCCCTGGTGATGCAGGGAACCGCGGATGCTGCGGGAGAAGCCTTTAACCTTTTCACCAAGACAAAGGCGGATGGAACGAACACTCTGGCGTCCGACCCAAATGTGCCAGTGGCCCCATGGGAAGAAATCATCGACGCCGCAGAAGTAGCTAACGAACCGGGAAGGTTCACGGCACTCATCGGGTTTGAATGGACGTCGGCCCCTAATGGGAACAATTTGCATCGTGTTGTTGTCTTCAAGGACGGTAAAGATGTTGCGAACAGTCGAATACCGTTGTCGTCTGACCTTGATCCGAACCCCGAAGCGCTGTGGGACTGGATGGAAGAGGTTGAGGCTGAGACCGATGGCAGATTGCTGGCCATTCCGCACAACGGCAACCTATCCAACGGTTTGATGTTCAATGACAAGCGATATGGAACAGACGAACCGATAAACGCGGACTATGCGGCGCGACGTCAGCGTTGGGAGCCAATCTACGAGGTCACCCAGATGAAAGGGGACGGCGAAGCCCACCCGATGCTGTCGCCGGACGATCCGTTTGCCGACTTTGAAACATGGGACACGACCTCGCTGGGTGGATTTGAACCCAAAGTGCCCGAGATGGTCTCGGGCGAGTATGCTCGTGAAGCATTAAAGCGCGGCCTTGCACATGGTGCGGAACTGGGGACCAACCCATGGAAATTCGGGGTGATCGGATCCACGGATGCCCACACTTCGCTGGCATCGACGCGTGAAAACAACTTTTTCGGGAAAGTTGCGCAGCTTGAACCAACGGCGGACCCGATCCGTTTTGAGGAACCGGTTGCCGGTCGGCTTGGGCCACAAGACACATGGCTTCGGGCGTGGCAGACCAGTGCATCCGGCCTCGCGGCCGTCTGGGCGCGTAATAATACGCGGGAAGAGATATTTGACGCGATGATGCGCAAGGAGGTCTATGCAACCACTGGCACGCGTATCCGGGTGCGGGTCTTTGCCGGGTATGACTTTGAAGAATCTGACCTCCCTCGGTCAGACTTCGCGGCGCATGGCTACGCCAATGGCGTTCCTATGGGGGGTGATCTGGGAAAGAGTGAAGGTCGTGCGCCGCGATTCCTAATTCGGGCTTTGCGAGACCCCGATGGAGCCAACCTGGATCGGGTTCAAGTCATCAAGGGCTGGCTGAACGCCGATGGAAATACTTCCGAGAAAGTTTATGACGTCTCGTGCGGTGGTCGTGAGGTGATTGAGGGCGCTTGTGATGGTCCGGTTGGAAACACGGTTGATGCGCAAGAAGCCACTTATACCAACGACATCGGCCAGGCCATTTTAGGCGGCTATTGGGAAGACCCGGAGTTCGATCCAGACCAGAGCGCGTTCTACTACATCCGGGTTCTGGAAATCCCTACCCCGCGCTGGACCACGTATGACCGCAAATTCTTTGGCGTCGAACTGCCCCAAGGCGCGCCCGAGTCCATTCAGGACCGGGCTTACACATCGCCTATCTGGTACACGCCCTGATCCCAATCCGTAATCAGTCCCCGCACGAAGGGACAACGCGACAAACGCGTGAATTCGTCTGAACGAGGTGACATAAATGGACAAATTTCTACGCGGCCTGCGCCCCGCGCTGGGTACTGCAGCCCTGGCTGCCCTGACGGTTCTGCCGGTAAAGCCAGCCCATGCTGTAGAAGGCGGAATTGGAGCTTACTTCATCGGTACCCGCGACACGTTCGCCGGGTTTGTACCGGAACCCGGTACTTACACCGCGCTGACATTCGATCATCTGGACGGCAGTGTCGACGGGCTGTCTCTTGGTGGATTGCCAATTGCAGCAGACGCGGATCTTGAAATCAACCTGTGGCGTCTGAACGTGACGCAGGTGTTCGACGCGCAAGTCTTTGGCGGAACCCCTGCCATCGACATCACCTTGCCCTACGTCAATGGCGATCTGTCTTTCACCGCGATCAGGCCACCGTTGCAGGGTGCAAGCATTACCGATACTGCGTCCGGTCTTGCCGACATCACGGTAACCGGCCTTGTGGGATGGCACCGTGGCAATCTGCACTACAGCACCGGCCTGTCGGTTTTTATCCCGACCGGAGATTACCAGACGGCTTCAATCGACATTGCGAACCGTTCCATCAGCGCGTTGTCGGTGGGAAAGAATGTCTGGTCATTCCAACCATATTTTGCGGCCACCTGGTTCGTACCGGAACGTGGTTTTGAGGCTTCGGGCGCGATCAGCTTGCTCTTTAGCGAAGAAAACGACGACACCAATTACCAGACCGCACCTGCAATCCAATTGGAAGGCGCAGTGATTCAGCGGTTTCGGTCAGGCTGGGGCGTCGGGCTTGCGGGCTACACTTATCAACAGCTTGAAGATGACAGCGGTAGAGGAACGGACGCATTAAAGCTCGCCCTTGGGGCCAGCAGTCTGAAAGCGCAGGTGAGCGGTATCGGACCAATTGTGACTTATTCTGGTGGAACATTGCTCGGGGCAGAAGCGTCTTTGAAGCTGAAATATACCCATGAATTCTCGGCAAAACGGCGGCTGGAAAGCGATATTCTCACCGCCCAGATTTCTCTGGCATTTTGATCTTTGGGATTTCCACAGTGTTGAAGAAATCATTTCTGTCGTGGGTGCTGTTCGCAGTTCTCACCTGTTCAGGTGCGCAGGCCCAACAAAATGCGGAGTCATTAGAGACCGCCGCGAACGATCCAACGGCCTCAATCATGTCGTTTCAGGCGACCGGGTTTTATAACTATAACCTACACAACTCGCCAGAGGAAAGCAGCTTGCTGCAGTTCCGGGCCGCGATCCCGTTTACCTTGGGGGCGACCAATCACATTGCGCGATTAACGCTTCCATATGTGACGGACAGTGCCAATGGGCAGTCGGGGCTGAGCGACACAACCCTGTTTGACCTCATGACATTCAATCGGTCTTGGGGCCGTTTCGGCGTCGGCGCGGTGGCCTTGTTGCCGACCGGCGAGGATGGTTTGAGCGCGGAAAAATGGGCCTTGGGGCCGGCGGCAGGGTTTGCGAAACAGGAAAAATGGGGGCTTTGGGGGTTTTTCAACCAAAACCTGTTCACCGTCGCTGGCGATGACGACAGACCAGATGTCAACCTGTCCACCATCCAACCTGTCTTCAACTACAACCTCGGCAATGGTTGGTCAGCCGGAACATCCGAAATGGTGTTTGTCTACGACTGGGAGGCCAGCGAATTCAACAGCCTTCCGCTGGGGGTCAAGGTGTCCAAGCTCGTCAAGGGTGGGGGTCTGCCGTGGCAGTGGTCACTCTCCTACGAACACAACTTTTACGATGAGGCGGTTTCAGCTTCCGACACCGTCAGCTTCACGCTGAAAGTGTTGGTGCCAAAGGGTGGTTGAACTCATGAACAGGGCAAAGCGATGAATGCGCACTGGCAAACTACGAACACTCCGCGTCGGGCTATGCCAAACTCAGGCAAACCAAGTGTGATCCGCCGGATTTTCACCGAGCCGTTTGTCCATTTCGCGGTTCTCAGCATTGCGATCTTCGGCTGGTTCAAGCTGGTGCAACCGGACGAATGGTCCTTTGATCCCAACGCGCGGGTTATCATCCTCGATCAACGTCAGGTCGATGTTCTGGTCGGTCAGTTTGAGGATACGTGGCGGCGCCCTCCGACCGAGGAGGAGTTAGCAAAGCTGAAAGAGGATTGGCTGAACCGGGAAGTGCTGGTGCGCGAAGCGTTGGCTCTGGGGTTGGATGGCAATGATGAGATCATCCGCAACCGTCTGGTGCAGAAGATGAACTTCCTTCTGACCTCAGAGGCGGGGGCAGCCCGCCCCAAGGATGAGGTATTGCAGACTTATCTGTCAGATAATGCAGAGACCTTCACTACCCCAGCGCGGCTTGCGGCCAGCCTTGTTCACCTGGGGCAAAACCCCAGCGACACGGCTGTCGAACAGACGCGGGCGCGTTTGGCTGCGGGGGAAGATCACCGCCGGTTGGGGCAGGCGTCCTTGCTTCCGACAGGGTTTGATCTGAGCGCCCGCGCATCGGTTGATGGAAACTTCGGAACGGGTTTCTTCGACCAGTTGCAACCCCTGCCGCTGGGTGAATGGAGCGGACCTGTTCAATCGTCCTTCGGGCTTCATTTGGTTCGGGTCGACAACAGATGGGACGCCACTCTGCCGCCTTTTGGCGCGATCCGGGATAGCATTTTGGCAGATTGGCGCGAGAAGCAGGCTGAAGCCGCGACAAAGACCTTCCTGGAAAACCTGCGATCCACCTACACGATTCAGGAACCCGCGGAAACAGACGCGCCAGCTGGTGACACATGAGGCGCCTTCTGACTCTGATCGCGCTGCTGGCGGGGCTTCTGATGCCCGCATTTGCAAATGCCCACGCGCTGGAGCCGGGTTATCTGGAAATCTCGCAGGAGACCGACAGCGATTGGCACGTGTTCTGGCGCAAGCCCGACGTTCGGGGCGCACCGATGGATATCGATGTCGCGCTTCCCGATGGCTGTACCGCGCCCACCTTCGACGCGCCGGTCTTTGACGGTCGCGCGTGGACACAAGTCTGGCGCATGACCTGCACCGAAGACCTGCGTGGCAATACGATCCTGATCGACAGGCTGGACGCACAACGAACGGATGTCTTGCTGCGGGTGGGGTATCTGGATACGGTGAATATGGCGACCTTCCGCCTGACGCCGGATGCGCCCGCCGTCACGCTGCCCGCGCAACAGGGACTTATCCAGACGCTGTGGCAATACGGCGTGTTGGGGTTTGAACATATCCTCGAAGGCTGGGATCACCTGCTGTTCGTCTTTGCTCTGCTGGTTCTGATCCGTAACCTGCACCAGTTGATCTGGGCGGTGACCGCCTTCACTGTCGCGCATTCGATCACGTTGGGGTTGGCCACTTTCGGCGTGCTGAACGTCCCGGGCCCTCCGGTCGAGGCTGTGATTGCCCTGTCGATCGTCTTTCTGGCCACCGAGGTTCTGCGCTCTGACGACAAACCCAAGACGTTGGCCAGCCGCTTTCCCTGGGTGATCTCCTTTGGGTTCGGCCTGCTGCACGGTCTGGGCTTTGCCGGAGCGCTGGCCGAGATCGGCCTGCCCGATCAAGACATCCCGGCAGCCTTGCTGGCGTTCAACTTTGGGGTCGAGGCCGGGCAACTCGCCTTCATCTTTGCAGTGCTGGGCGTGTTCTTGACGGTCAGGAAATTGGCGCAGGCAGTTTGGGGCTGGTCATTGGCGCAAGGCCCGTCGCGCCAGATCCTTGGATATCCTATCGGATGCGTCGCCGCGTTTTGGCTGGCCGAACGGCTGGCTGGATTTTGAACAAAAGAAGGAAGGAGAAGGGACAATGATGAAAATACTTGGAGGGGTGATGCTGGTCGTCACTGTTGCGCTTGCCGGTTGCGACGTGGTGGACCCGGACTGCACTCCGGAAAAAGCCGCGAAGCGTCAGGTCCAGCAGGCGACGATCGGCGTCAGCACCAACCGATGCACACCGGCTGAGACTGCACGTGATACCGCAGGTATCGACGGCTGAGGAATTCGGACGCTCCAAAACACTGAGCGCGATTTGAGTGGTGGCGAAGTGACACCCGATATCGTCCATTAGTTACGGTTGTCACTGCCTCAGGCTTTGGAAGCCCGGATCGGTTCCCCGTTCAAACCTCGTAGATCGGGGAACCGTCAAAAACTGTAGTAGACTACCCGGATTGTTCGGAGGCCGCATGCGCTGGAAAGGACGACGTACAAGCCGCAATATCGACGATCGACGCCATACGTCTCGCGTTACGTCCCGTGCGGGTATCGGCGGTCTTGGCCTGATCCTGGTCGTTGTCGTCGGGTTGTTCCTGGGCGTGGATGTGACCCCGTTTTTGACCGGTGGTGGTCAACTCTCGGCCCCGCAAGCGAATGCGCCGGTTCAGATTGACGACGAAACCGAAGAGTTTGTGGCCGTCATCCTGGCCGATACCGAAGAAATCTGGTCGGAAATATTCCGGAACTCCGGCATTCAATACACGCCCCCCGTCCTGGTCTTGTTTGCTGACCGGACCCATTCAGCATGTGGACGAGCCATGTCCGCAACCGGTCCATTCTATTGCCCGGTAGATCAGCGCGTCTATCTGGATACGTCCTTCTTTCAGGTCATGGAACAGCGCCTCGGTGCGCACGGCGACTTTGCCAAAGCTTATGTGATCGCACATGAAGTGGCCCATCATGTTCAGAACAGTCTTGGCGTTCTCGAACAGGTGACCCGCGCCAAAAACCAGTCCAGCCAATCCCAGGCAAATGCCCTTTCGGTGCGCGTGGAACTTCAGGCGGATTGTTATTCCGGTGTCTGGGCCCGCGCCGTTGATCAGCGGTTTGGCGTACTTGAACCCGGTGATATCGAAGAAGCATTAAACACCGCTGCCGCGATTGGGGATGACGCTTTGCAACGCGCGCAACAGGGCGTGGTGGTTCCGGACAGCTTTACTCATGGCACCAGTGAGCAACGGCAAAGCTGGTTCTATCGGGGGTATGAAACCGGGGACCCAAACAGTTGCGATACTTTTTCGACAAACCGGCTGTAAGCTAAAGAGAACAAATCGACGGCAACACAACACGAATATCCTGGTCCATCCAGCTTTGCTCTAAATTCCGAAACAGATAGCAGCAGTGATCGTCTGCTTTGTCGAGCCGCACCGCAGCATCGCGAGGGTTTCCGAAGGGCGGCTTTGGGCCGGGTTTTCTCATTTTTCAATCGGCAGTACGAGAGAACGCACTTCTTCCGTGATCAGATCCCGGAACCAGTCGATCGCCGGATCGTTCGTAACCCGCACATGGCTGAGCAAAGCGACTTCGAACGACGGAAAATCAACCGGAGGATTGTGAACTTCCAGAGCGTGTTGACGGGCGAACCAGGCTGCGGCTGTGCCGGGCACATTGGACAACATCGCGCTCGACTTTAGAATATGCGGGATCGTCGGGAAATGCGTGACCGCGACCTGCACGTCCCGTTTCTGGCCTGTTTCAGCAAGTGTCCGATCCAATCCGCTTTCCAACGCTCCGTCCAACGACAGCAGCGCGTGTGGCGTCGCAAGATACTGTTCAAGGGTCAAAGGCCCCTCACAACGTATCTGCTGTGCATCGTACAAAACCTTGAAGTGCTCTCGGTAGACTGGATCAACGCGGTGTCGGTTTTCAATACCGCTTTCGGGTGTGGCGCTGAGCATGATGTCAGCTTCGTCATCATCGAGCACCTTCAACAGGCTTCGAAAATCAGAATGACGGACAACAAGGCGTGCTCTTGGCGCCTCAGCTTGCAAGCGCGCAATCAGTCTTGGGACCAGAATGCCCTCTAGATCGTCTGGCGCTCCAAACCGAAAGATGCGCTCGGTCGTCGAGGGGTCAAATGGTTTGGTGGCCCGAACCGCCTGATCGATGTCCTGCAACGCAGGCGCAAGCTCCTGCCAGAAAGCGATGGCACGCGCCGTCGGCTCCATAACCGAGCCAACCCGCACAAAGAGCGGATCTTCGAAGGTGTTGCGCAAGCGGCCCAAAGCCATGCTGATTGCCGATGCGCCAAGGTAAAGCCGGTCCGCCGCGCGTGAGACACTGCGCTCACGCATGACGGCTGAAAACACCAGCAGTAGGTTCAGATCGAGTTTACGTAGTTCAATTTCGCTGAATGCATCTTTCATGATGATCAATTTGATTGGTGAACTGGCAGATGTCAAATTGATCTCAACAGCCGAGGAGATATGAAATGACCTTAACCCGCAGACAGTTTTCGACGTCCCTGATGTCTCTGGTGGCATCACTGCCAGTGGCCAACAGCGCTTTGGCCAGCGTGCCTTACAAAACCGGGCATTACACGTATGAGGGCCCCGGCAGTGTGAACACGCATTGGATCGAGACCCCAGACAGTGTGATCGTGATCGACGTCCAGCGCGACACGACACACGCGGCCGAAGCCATCGAGGCGATCCGTGCTCTGGGTAAGTCGGTCAGCGCCATTCTGATCACCCATGGCCATCCTGATCACTATGTCGGCGTGCACCAGTTCCAGCAGGTCTGGCCCGGTCTCAAGGTCTATGCGTCTCCTGAAACAACCCGGGTGATTGAAACCGATCACTACGGCTATCACGAGGTGGTGCGGCAACTGACGCCCGACGAAGCCCCGGAAGTCTTTGTTGTGCCGGATCAGGTCTTTGCCAACGGCGCAACCCTCCAGATCGATGGTGTGACGATTGAAACACGCGAAATGGGTCCTGCCGAAGCCACCAGCACAACTGCATTCTATCTTCCAGAAACCGGTGACCTCTACCCGGGCGATCTGATCCTCCACGACATGCACGGGTTCTTTTACGAAGAGCGCTCGGGCCTCGTTCTGGATGCACTGAACCGCTTGCGTGTGTTGTTCCCCGGGGCCGTGACGGCGCATCCAGGGCATGGCGCGCCTGGCCCATTCCGCGCGTTGACCGACAAGCAGGAGGCATACACCGAAACCGCCCGCACGTTCGTAGCGGCGGCGTTGGCCGACGGCTTGGCCGACGACGACTTGGTCAGCCGCGTGAGCGAGGAACTCAATACCACCTATCCGTCCTACGGTATTCCTGGCGGACAGCCGAACATGGTCGAACTGAGCGTGATGGGTCTGGCAAATGAGCTGTCTGCCTTGCGTGGCGACCTGCCGACATCCGTGGGGCAATAACCATGTCGCAATCTCTGGAGAACCAACGCGTTCTGATCCTGGGCGGGAGCGGTCAGATGGGTGCAGCGACCGCCCGCGCTGTCACCCAGCTCGGGGCCGTGGCAATACTTGCAGGGCGAAGCATGGAAAAGCTTGATCACGTCGCTGCCGGTTTGGAAGGTCGAGCAGATAGGGTTGTTTTAGATCTCAATGCTCCAGACGCGGTTGCTGGTATCGCAACTGAGTCCAAGGCCGACCATATCGTTGTGGCCGTATCAGCAAACGCATCTGCGTCAGACATTCCGGGTACGTCTGTTGTGGCCGCACAAGATGCCTTTGCGCGGTTCTGGGTCAGCTATGCAGCGGTTCAAGCAGCGGTCGCTCTGCCGGAGCACGGCTCGGTGACACTCCTGTCAGGATCAAGCGCCCGCACACCGGCTCCGGGCTATGGCGTTTGGAGCACCCTTCACGGATCTATCGAAGCCTTGGCACGCGCTGCAACGGCAGAATTGGCACCAGTACGGGTGAACGTGGTTTCACCAGGCGGGATCGGCATGTCACCTGACCGCCAATTGATCCCGCGGCGTGGGACGCCCGAGGATATCGGACAAGCCATTGCCGCTCTCATAGCGAACCCGGCCATCACGGGTGCCGTCCTCGACGTCGATTCCGGCGAACGCAAAGGCACGTGGTCGGGACACTGACCCAATCGAAGGAAAAAACCATGTCTTCCAATCCGTTCAACCTTACCGACCAAACTGTCGTTGTTGTAGGTGCATCCTCTGGCATCGGTGCCGCGACAGCGCGGCTGACCTCTGGGCTCGGAGCCAACCTCATCCTCGTGAGTAGATCCTTGGACAAGCTGGAAGCCGTGCGACTTGCCCTGCCGAACCCCGAAAAGGCCCGCTCGATTGCTGTCGACTACCTGAACAAAGAAACGCTTGAAACGGCGTTTGCGGACCTCGAGCGTGTTCATCACGTAGTCATTCCCGCGGTTGCTGACGAAAACAAGAAACGCGGCGCATTTGCGACGCTTGGCGGAGACACGATGCGCGCCAGCTTTGACAAGTTCTGGGGTCAAACGTTCGTGGTGCAAACCCTTGCCAATCTGCTGGTACAAGGAGGCTCAGTGACACTGTTTGCAAGCGTGGCTGGCCTGAAGCCTTCTGGTGCGGACTCTGGCCTGTCTGTCATGAACGGTGTGCAGGCAGCTGTAATGCAAACTGGTCGATCCCTCGCAATCGAGCTTGCACCTGTACGGGTCAACGTGCTGGCACCGGGCGTAGTTTTGACCAATGTCTGGACGGCCGAGCAACGTCAGGACCTTAAATCCTGGATGGAGACCACTCTCCCGGCCCGAGTTGCCGGAACGGCGGACCACATTGCACAGGCCGCGGTCTCGCTTATGACCAACCCTTACATCTCCGGGGCAGTCCTTCCCGTTGATGGAGGGTTGCACCTTACGTAGTTTCTAGCTTTCCTGTTCGTCCAGATCCGAACATCAGTGCAGCGGCAACTGAGCTAAAGAATGTCCACGTCTCTATCATTGTCAGCCATGCAAATGCTGCGTAGTCGACCAATGTCTGCTTAGGGAAAGCTGCGCTACGGCATAGAAAGATGCGATGGATGTCGGCTCTGGGCCGCCCGCGAGAGCGGCCAGTTAACGTTAGATCTCTATCGCTTCGGCGATTGCTAGGGCATCCTCGAGTTCGACGCCGAGATACCGGACTGTACTGTCCATCTTTGTATGGCCAAGCAGAAGCTGAACAGCGCGTAGGTTTCCGGTCTTCTTGTAGATCTGAGTGACCTTGGTTCTCCTCATTGAATGGGTTCCGTAGGCGCTTGCTTCGAGGCCGATCGACGTGATCCAATCGCGGACAATCCGTGCATATTGGCGTGTCGAGATGTGCAGGCGTTCATGAAATCGGCCGGGCCAAAGGTATTCCGAACCGACCATCAGCTCATCTTCCATCCACTTCTCAACAGAGGCACGTGTGCCTTCGGAAATCTCAAAGCGCACGGGTTTCTGCGTCTTGCTTTGAAGGACCGAAGCCCGTTCCTTGATCTGACCCGATGACATGACATCGGCGACCTTCATCTTCACCAGATCACAGCCGCGGAGCTTACTGTCGATTGCCATATTGAAGAGCGCAAGATCGCGATGGTTTTCGGCAATCTCGAGGCGAACTCGGATTGCCCAGACATGTTTTGGTTTCAGCGGCCGCTTCTGGCCGACGATGCGTCCTTTGTTCCAGGCTGGGCGAAGAGCACGAATGGCAGGTAAGTTTGGTGTTTCCATGGTTGATCCTCCGATCCGCCATGCCCGCCCACAACGACAACCCGACGTTAACGAGAGAGGATATCACAGGATGCTGCGCCGTCTCCGAGGTCGGCTGTGAGCCCAAATTTGCCGATGCTGCTTAGAGCACCAATGTCAGCGATGCGCAGAAAGCAGGCCTTGCAAAGTCCGGTTGACCACATTGTCCACCAAAGGCGACAGTTCTGCTTCGCGACTGGGCTATACATAGCCCTCAAAGCGTATTGTTTGCGGGACTTCAGTTGCACCGTTTTCCTGAGCGAGTAGGGCGCGTGCTGACGAAAAGGTAGCAAGCGCAAAAAGAACAAGAAGGGCCTTTATCATCGTAGCGCCTCGGATCCGGGTTTTGAACTTGGGCCGGGGTTCACAAATGATCGCCCCGGCCAGCGTCAGGGCAAACGAGGTAGTTCTTGCCCTGAAACATCGTACTTTCGCCTAATTTAGAAGATCACCGACGATGCCGACGGCATCGACCACGGTAGACAGGTCATTCGTAACTTCGAGGACTTCGTCATCGACCAGAATGTAGCGGTTTCCTTTGCCCGGCTCCCCAAGCTTCCATTTGGAAAGGTCCCCAATATCCTCGAACTCCAGGTCAGATGGGAGCTTGGCACCGCGCGTGTAGCGCTTGATCTGTCCAGGTGGTACAGCTTTTGGGCCTTTGCCGGGTTTGTCTTCTATCTGAATGCTGACATCACCGTTCTTGCCCCCCTTGTTCGGCTTTTTACCCTTGTTGTCTTTGGCATGGGCATCGCTGCCTCCAAGGATGAAAAACACAACTGCTAAGGCTGCAAGAATTCCGTATGCAATCTTCATAGATTGTTCCTTTGCTTCCCAACTTCATTCGACCGGCGTTGAAAATTCCGGCACGCGCTTGATCTCTCTTAGTTGCCCTTTGGCACACCCCTTAGTGACTGCCTTCACCCCGCATTAGAAAACGATCCGGGTTCTTAGACCGAACAGGGTAATCCGGTCCTGATCGGGATTTAGAAGCGGGTCGGAAATGAATTGTACCGATGGCGTGATCTGCAGTCCGGGTGAGATTGAAAAGCGGTAGAAAGCTTCAAGCGTGAACTGATCGCCATCTATGCCTCTTGCTTCGGCCCAGTTTAGGCCCAGACCGGCCAAATCGGTGTTGCGACCATAGTAACCGAGACCGGCAGAAATCGACCGTTCATAAAGCGCTGCGGTTCCCTTCGAGGCCCCTGCACGGAAGAACGGCATCCATTTATTGTCAACAAACCATGCGGCGGAAAACGCTGCGCCGTAATCTTCTGCTCGACTGCCATCGTCAGCCGCATCCGCATGCCAGAGGGTCAGATGGATATTGTCGAAGTAGATGCGATCAAAGCCGGACGTGTACCCAAGTTCGAGCGACTTGAAGAGATTGCCGTCGCTAAACACATCAAAGTTTGGATCGGACGGGTCGGCGTTTGCGTCTGATACGCTGGCAACGGCGTAGAGGTTCTCGCTCAGCTTTACCCCACCGGCAATACCAAGGCCTTGGTTGGGCGTGTTGATTGTCGGGTTGGTATTGAAAGACAGGTTTTGAAAACCACTGTAGGGGCTTACCAACCCGTAGATATCCACAAAGTCCGTTACATCAATCTGGCCGACTTGCAGCGTCCACGACCCATTCTCAGCCCTTTGGGTCCAGAACAAATTGGTCAGAAGCAAACCGTTGTCATTGAAGGCTGTTCCCGTGATTGAAAGGGCTCCGCCATCCAGCCCGAGAAATTGCGGAGCAACGTCAGTATAACTGTGCCTGTCTTCGATCTTGAATGTCAGAGACCCCCGTTCAGTTGCCTGCCAACTGCCGTAGAACCGCGCAATTCCGCTGGCTGCTTCGCCGGTTCCCAGATCAGCATCCGTGGTTTGGCCCAATGCCAGGTAGTCAATGTTGAACCGAAAACCACCCTCAGCCAGTCGGTCTTTCCACTGAAACCAACCCGGTGCGATGTTGCGTGGAAAATCGGAACGATATTGCGGATCGGTGAGCCCGTCTCCGGGCGCAAGATCGGCTTCGACTGAAGATGGCCCGGATAGTCCCTGAGCCGACGCTGCGCCAGCAAATGCAATGCTCAATGCGGCAACCAGAAGTCTTATCATTTTGACGCCTGTGCCCCACCGGTCTTGCGATTTCCTGCCGCGCGGATGCGATCAGCAGCACGCTGCTTCCATTCCAACCTGTCTGCCTCGGTTTCCAGAGTTTCGACACGTTCCGCCTCTAGCTGGAAAGTCGCATTCATAGGCATGAGGCCATCCACAACCATCATATTATGAACGGAAGGATCGATAGTCAGCGTGCCTGTCAGCCGAACGGGTTCGTGGAAATAGCTAGGCGCCCAGTCCCCGTTCAACCGCACACGGATCATCTGGTTAGGCGGAGGTGGAGGCATGTGGCTGCACATCCCTCTTTCTGGCACCAAATACGCCACAGGCCGGCCGTCCGGATCGCTTGGAGCAGGAATGGCAAAGCCCGCGAGTGTGATTGTTCTGCCGTCGAATTGCGGGTTTCCGCTCGTTCCAGCCTTTCTTCGACGTTCAGTCACAACCTCGCGCTGATCGAGTAACCAGTCGACGTCAATTCCGTCTGACACCAAGGCGTCTTCGGTCTCTGCTAAAAGCAATTGCCATTTCTGCCGTTCTTCGGCGCTGCCAACCTCCTGCTGCAACCTGCCGCGTATACGCACAACGAAAAGAACATCGTCGAACTGTTCGGGGCTGAGTTCACGATAGGGGTCATCAAAGACCTGCGCAGACGGATCTGGCAGATCTGCCCAGTCCAACGCGGTTCCAGGCGTCGCCGCAGCATCATAACCGCACAAAACCAACCCTGCGAATACTGCGGAGCAAAACCAATTTCGCATGAATGCTCTCCGGCTGCTTTATCTGGTCAATCCAGTGTGTTTTTGTAGATCACACCGTCCTTCATGATCAGGCGGATTGTTTCCGGGCTGTCCGGCCTCGGGTCCGCACCGAACCACTGATCGCCTGTTCCAACGACAGAGAAGTCTTCGAGGGGGTTGCCGTCTATCAGCAGGATGTCGGCATAGGCGCCTTCTTCGATCACACCCAGTTTGCCTTCCGGATAGGGGTTCATGAAATCACCGCTAAGTGCCGCGATCTCGCCACCTACCGAAGTTAGGGTTACCATCGACGCATAGGGGCCGAAGAAATGGTTATTCAGATGTTTCTCGTAGGCGATCTGGATGTTGCACGCTTCGACCGAGCCGACGCAATCGGTTTGGAAACCGCGCGGCGCCGGGCATTCCTTCATACTTGGAATGTAGGCTTCGAAGGTCGCCGAGGCCGATTTGGCCTTCCTCAAACTGTTGGGGTTGTTTTTCACGGAAGGAACATCAAGTAGGCCTGGATCAAATGCTGTGATGTTCGTCGTGATGTACGCTCCTTTTTCTTTCATCAAAGCAGAAATCTCGCAGTCAAAGTGAAATCCGTGTTCAATGGTTCTGACCCCTGCATTCAGGGCATTGATGATCGCTTCTTTGCGGTAGGAATGTGCCATGACATAGGTGCCGTACTCGTTGGCAACCTGAACAGCGGCCTCGATCTCTTCTTTCGAACCGGCGAGCAACTGCCATGGATCGAATGCCGAAATCACCCCACCTGATTGCATGAACTTCAATTGCGTGGCACCCATGCGCAGGTTGTTGCGGCCATACATGTAAATTTCGTCAACACCGTTGACCTGTTGGGCCATATTCAGAGTCCCAAAGTTGGTCACCCCACCCGGCGGAGATGTGAAGGATGCGAAATCGGCGTGACCACCACGTGTTCCGAGAAATGCCCCGGAAGGATAAAAGCGGGGGCCGACGATCTGGCCGGCGTCAATTGCGCGCCGCAGCCCGCCGCCAGCGCCCCCGGCATCGCGAACGGTCGTGAAGCCCTGCATCAGGTACATTTCGGCCATCCGGGTCCCGTGGATGGCGAAATCCTCCCAGGTCGAGTTGGTTTCCATCTCGGCAATCGATGGCCCCATGAGCATCAGGTGCGCGTGATTCTCTATAAAGCCCGGTGTCAGAGTGCGCCCACCGCCGTCGATAACCGTCGCGCTCGGCGCATCAATGGCATCGGTTGAGACGGACTTGATCAGATTGCCCTCGACCAGAACACTGGCATTTTCAATGCGTTGCTCATTCACACCGTCGAAAACATGCACGTTGGTAAACAGCGTTTGGGGTTCTTCTTGATCCTGAGCCTGCGCGGTCGCCGAAAAAGAAAGAACTGCCGCGACAATTGCCGTCGAGCAAAGAGACATTCGTAAGCCGGACATAAGTACTCCCTTCATATTCATGTTTTGCCAACTATAGTCTGGAATTCATTGGCTTGGTTGCCCCTTTTGAATTAGGATGTACGAATGTGACTGCAAAAATGGCCACTTCTTAAAGCTAATCCAACAAGGGTTATGAGCTTGCCTTTCAACTCCACCTCCCGAGAGCATAGCGAGGGCTTTGTTCGCCTCTCTTTAGCCGCTCCCTTTCTGCAATTTCTCACCGAACGTAAGATCAATCCGCAACCAGCATTGGATCAGGTCGGCTTGAAAGCTGAACTGATGACTAACCCATCCGTGTTCGTTCACTCCGAGTTGGTTTACGGCTTGGTAAATGCTTTCTCAGAAGTATCAGGGGATCGATACCTAGGACTGAATGTAGGGGAAGCGTTTGACCTACAAGGATGGCCGCCCTTCGCTCAAGCCTTGCAATCTACAAAAACGCTGTTCGAGTTTTTTACCCGCTTTGTTGAGCTCGTGCCGCAGGAGTCCAATTCTGTGCGGCACAGCCTTGTCATTGAAGCAGACAAAGCGACTTATCGTATCGAGAGGCAACAGGAACCAACCGTCCCACCCATTCAGGTGACCGGTTTTGGTGCCGCAATCTATGTACGCCTATTGCAGACCGTCGTCGGAGAGTCCTGGGACTCTTCCCGTGTGCGATGGGAAAGCAGATACATCAATGGGCTGCCTATCGACTACAAAGGGATCGAGGTTGGCCTTGGGACTGATCCCGGAATGCAAATTAGTTTTCCTGTGGAATGGTTGTTTTTACACCACGTCTCTGAGGGTTCTGCCAAGCCCATAGCATCACTTCGACAAGATGAAGAAGTAACCGTGGTGGCAGCTTTGCGATCTGTCTTACGCGACAAACTGGATGAAACCGATTTGGGACCAGAGATGGTGGCTGGAATGCTGGGAATACAACCGGAACGGTTTCTGAAAGCGCTTCAAAAACAAGGCACAACGCTACCGCGCGAAATCAAACGGCTGCGTATCGATGTCGCCAAGGAGCACCTCAAACAAAACCAGATGACAATTGCAGAGATCGGACTGATGCTCGGCTATTCTGAC
>NZ_JBXWSB010000088.1:0-19971 GCF_059613205.1 Ruegeria sp. BHSB064 | reverse complement strand
TGGTCGAAGCCTGGATGCCAACAACTTTACCTGCCAGCGACTCTGGCGTCGCTTCGATATCCATCGATTTATCCGCAACTATGACGGCGGGTGTGTTGTAGTAAGGATCGCTGAAATCAATGGTTTTCAGCCGCTCTTCGGTGATCGACATCGAGGCCATGATGGCATCGATCTGCTGCCCGGTCAGCGACGGGATGATACCGTCCCAAGCCACCGGCGTGATAACACAGTCAAGTTCCGCTGCTGCGCAAACAGCATTGATGACATCGATCTCCCAGCCAACCCAGGTGCCTGAACTGTCCAGCGAAGCGAATGGCGGATAGGGTTCGGCCGCAATACCAATCTTGACCTCTTCAGCATTGGCGACACCAGCCGAAAAGATGGCGGCGGCAAGCCCCGATGCGAGTAGTTTCTTGACGTTCATTTTGTTACTCCCTTTTGGTTCATTCGTTTGTTTTGACTGAATCAAGCGACCGAGCTGAGGAATTGCTTCAGCCGTTCTGATTTTGGATTACCGAAGACCTCGGCAGGTGGACCCTGCTCTTCAATGCGGCCCTCGAAGAGATAGACAACGTGGTTGGCAACTTCGCGCGCAAATTTCATTTCGTGGGTGACGAGCAGCATGGTGCGTCCTTCACCAGCGAGATCACGGATCACGTTCAAGACTTCGCCGACCAACTCGGGGTCCAGCGCCGATGTGGGCTCATCGAAAAGCATTACCGTAGGATCTACGGCAAGCGCTCGGGCAATGGCGGCACGCTGTTGCTGACCGCCAGATAAATAGGCCGGAAAGGTGTCGGCCTTGTCACCAAGCCCTACCCTTTTCAACAGGTCGTGCGCCCGCGAGATAGCCACTGCCTTTGGCACCTTGAGGACATGTATCGGCACTTCGATCACGTTCTCCAAAAGCGTGCGATGCGTCCACAGATTGAACTGCTGAAAAACCATTGCCAGCCGCGTCCGGATACGCTCGATCTGGCGGCGGTTCGCGGGACTGCCATCGGCGTGCATTTCAACCAATTCACCGCCAATGGTGATTTTTCCCGAGCTCGGCGTTTCCAAGAAGTTGATGCAGCGCAGCATGGTGGATTTGCCCGAGCCTGATCCCCCGATGATTGCGACAACGTCCCCCTTATTGGCAGTCAGGGAAACACCCTTCAGGACCTCTAGCGCACCAAAGGATTTGTGCAGGTCCTCAATCTTTATCGCCTCAATGGACGCAGTGGCTTCGGGTGTGGGTGATGCTGCTTCGGCTGTGTCCATATCCAACAATCTTCTGATTTCAGCTTGCAGTAAGCCTCGAATCTCGCAATTATGCAAGTGTATAATAACTCCATGCCATGGATGACACTGACGTGCAGGACGACAGCCGCAAATTTAAACGTGAGTCTGCTGAGTTTCGGCGCGAGGCGCTGATATTGGCGACTTTGGACCTGATCGCCGAGATGGGCGTCCGCGGTGCCACGGTGCGTGAGATTGCAGCCCGCGCGAACGTGACCCAAGGGTTGATCCGTCATTATTTCTCTTCAAAAGAAGAGTTGGTTCAGGCGGCGTATGAGCACCACATGAATACGCTAACCGATCAGACAGCAGCTTCGTCAGGAATGGGAAGCGCGGTATCTCAGTTGACCAACTTCGTTGACGCGTCGCTACGACCACCAATCGTTGATCCAAGCGCCGTGGCGTTGTGGGCCAGCTTTCTTAACAAGGTGCAACATGATTCAAAAATGCAGCGCACTCACCAGCAGACCTATAACTATTTCCGGGGTCACCTCGAGGAGCTGATCGTCGCCGCATTGCTGGAAACCGGACGTTCAGTTGCTGCAACGGAGGCAACGCAACTGGCCATTGCTTGCAACGCGGTAATCGACGGCCTTTGGCTGGAAGGCGGTGCGCTTCCGGACGCGTTTTCCGAAGGGCAACTGGCGCAGATCGGCTTGGACTCGGTAAGCGCCATCTTAGGGATACCATTAAACAAACAGGCGGAGCAGCCATGAAGACCACATCTGTGACTGAGCGTTTAGCGGGGTTGGGTGGTGCCAAATGGGGTGTACACCTGAAAGCACGCGACCTTATCAAAGCCGGAGTGGATATCGTCGAAATGACGATTGGAGAACCGGATGTGCCCGTGCCAGCCGCATTGGTAGAAGCCACCGTAACCTCCTTGCGGGCACAACGGACAGGGTATTCCAACGGGCGCGGTGAAGCCGGACTGCTTGATGCGCTTGCTGCTCGCTATTCAACCTCTCGTGGGCGGCCCTTCGGACCCGAGAACTTTTTGTGCTTGCCCGGGACGCAAACCGCCCTTTTCGCAGTGATGTCCGGGATTGCAGAGGCCGGAGACGAAGTTTTGGTTGGTGACCCGATGTACGCGACATACGAAGGAGTCGTGCGTGCATCCGGGGCGGATATCGTGCCTGTTCCGCTTCGGCCAGAGCACGGGTTTCGCATGCAAGCCGAAGATATTGCTGCACGCATCACTCCACGCAGCCGCGCCATTCTTCTGACAACGCCACACAACCCGACAGGTGCAATTCTGACTACCACGGAAATTGCCGAAATCGGGCAGCTCGCCATGGCGCACGATTTATGGATCATCTCGGACGAGGTCTATGAAGAACTGATCTTTGACGAGGCCGAATTTGCTTCACCATTGGCAGACCCGAAACTGGCGGATCGTGTCATAGGTGTATCATCCATCTCGAAATCACATGCTGCCCCAGGGTTTCGTAGCGGTTGGTGTGTCGGACCAGCAGCGTTTTGTGAAGCGCTGCTGCCGTATTCCGAAACAATGCTCTTTGGCAATCAGCCCTTCATCGCGGACATGACCGAAAAGGCAATCCGCGACGGGTCCGAGGTTGCGCCCGGCATGGCCGCTCGTTTCTCTGGCCGCGCCACCCTGCTGGCTGATCGTCTTGAAGCAGAAACGGATCTGACGGTTCATCGCCCAGAGGCGGGAATGTTCGCCCTCATCAACGTTTCTGCCACCGGGTTTGATGGCGAAGATTATGCGTGGGATCTGTTGCAGGCCGGGGTGGCTGTCATGCCAGGGTCCGCTTTTGGCAACGGTCTGAAAGACTGGGTCCGGGTCGCGCTGACGATTAGTGACGCCGATTTTGCCACAGCGGTTTCTCGCATCATTGATCACGCCAACAGCAAATCACGCGAGGTTGCATGAGCGGAATGACAATCGGTGAAGCTTTGGTTGCCAAGCTTCGCCAAAGAGATGTGACCTGCGTCTTCGGAATTCCGGGCGTTCACACGGTTGAGCTGTATCGCGGGCTTGCGGCCTCGGGCATTCGTCATGTTACGCCCAGGCACGAGCAGGGTGCCGGTTTCATGGCTGATGGCTATGCGCGTGTTTCGGGGAAACCAGGTGTGACCTTTGTGATCACTGGCCCCGGGTTGACCAATACGCTGACGCCCATGGCGCAGGCGCGCGCTGATTCAATTCCGATGTTGGTGGTCTCTGGTGTCAATAAAACCGCTTCACTTGGCAAGGGCTTGGGACATCTGCATGAATTGCCAGACCAACTGGGGCTGGCCAGAACAGTTGCGTTGGTGTCAGAACAAGTTGCTGACACCCAAGCGCTGGACCCGGTTTTGAACCGTGTTTTTCACAGCCTGACAGATGGTCGCCCGGGACCCGCGCATATCGAGATTCCATTGGATATCGCGGCTTCTGAGTATCAAGAAACGCCAGTTGAGGCATTCGACCCAAAGCCCTCGTTCAACCAAGCACAGATCACGAAGGCTGCGAAGCAACTGACTAAGGCAAAGGAAACTGTCATTCTGGCGGGTGGTGGCGCAAAACGTGCAGGGCCCGGTCTACGGGCATTGGCCGAAGCGCTGGATGCCCCCGTGGTGCAGACTGTAAATGCGCGCGGCTTGATACACGGGCATCCTCTGACCGTTCCAGCCAGCCCCAGTCTGAACGCGGTTCGTTCACTGATAGAAAGCGCCGATTGCGTACTAGCTTTGGGAACCGAGCTGGGGCCGACCGACTACGATATGTACGACACAGGCCAATTTGCTAAAATGCCGGGCCTTATCCGAGTTGATCGGTGCGCCAATCAACTGGCCCGTCATGACGCAACGCTTACCATTCTAGGTGACGTTGACTTGGTTGTGGGGGCTCTATCCGAAGCTTTACCGCATGAAGCAAAGCAAAACGGCGGAGCCGAACGAGCCAACAAAACACGCAAAGCCGCCTGGGAGGAGATTGGTGCGAGTTATCGCGATCAGGTAGAAATCCTGAATGCAATTCGCTCTACCGCGCCGAATGCGCTCATGGTCGGTGACTCAACTCAACCGATTTATGCGGGCAATCTTTTCTACGATCATGACCGCGCAGGTGGCTGGTTCAATTCAGCAACGGGATATGGTGCTCTCGGATATGGGATACCTGCAGCCATCGGCGCATCGATCGCCGATCCAACCGCACGGGTTATATGTATTACCGGCGACGGAGGCGCGCAGTTTTCATCGCCTGAGATCATGGCGGCGGTAGACGAAAAACTGCCGATTACCTTCGTGATCTGGAACAATCGCGGGTACCGGGAAATTGCCACGTCGATGCAGGATGTGGGCGTGACCGACATCGGATGTGATCCTTCGCCCCCCGATTTTGCTGCAATGGCAAAGTCCTTTGGTATTCCATTCACCACGGTTCCACCCGAACAGCAGACCATCGCGCAGGCGTTGCGCAAAACTGTCGCCCGGGGCGGGCCGGCAATGATCGAAGTCACCGCTCCGCCATTCGAACCTCAGAAAGATTGAAACATGTCTGACCCGACCTTTGAATTTTCCCGCGCCATCACCCGACGCCCGGCCCCAACCATTGCTGGCGGATTGCGCGCAGAAGATATCGGCAACCCGGATTTCGACGGGATGGTGGCAGCGCATATGGCTTACGTGGCTGCCCTGAAAAGCACTGGGGCTAAGGTAATCGAACTTAAGCCCCTCGACGCGTTCCCTGACGCGCAATTTGTCGAAGACACAGCCCTTTGCCTGCCGCAGGGTGCTGTACTAATGCGACCCGGCGCGCCTTCGCGAATGGGTGAAGTGGCCGAAATGGCACCGACACTTCAAGCACGCTATGAAACGGTCTTCGAAATCAAAGGTCCGGGCCATATTGAAGGCGGAGATATCCTTGTGACTGGTCGCGAGATTCTCGTGGGTCGGTCTGACCGCACGGATGCAAATGGTGTCGCCGAACTCGCTAAGATCACCTCGGACTGGGGCCATAACTTGCGCGAAGTGTTCACCCCTGAAGGTGTATTGCACTTCAAGACAGATTGTTCCTTGATGGATGCCGAGACAATCCTGTCGACCCGTCGATTGGATGCATCGGGTTGCTTTGAAGGCTACCGGGTATTGTATGTAGCCGACGGCGAAGAAGCAGCCGCCAACGCAATCCGCTTCAACAATTTGGTGTTGATGGCCGCTGGCTTCCCGCGCACAGCAGAGATGTTGGATCAGGAAGGGTACTCGGTCGTTGAAATCGACAATACCGACTGTGCAAAGCTGGACGGTGGCATGTCATGTCTTTCGTTAAGGTTTTGAAGCGTTTGTCGCAGACTTTTGGCCATTGGGGTTCTTGAAGCTAATAAACAATTGAACCGTCCAAATTAGTTCCACTGACCAGACATCTGTTGATCACGCGGCAATCGACATATTGGGCTCATTCCGGACCTCGGCGCCATTGCAGCACAGTTCCCTGCTCCGCTGTCAGCTCATTGGGTAGAACCGGCCCTTACCAGCCATTCATCGCGTTAGACTGCGCCGCAGCGCAGCTTCACTAAACCGGCCATTCGCTGCAGTAGCAAACGTCGACACCAGCCGAACTCACCAAATGCGGACAAAGTTGCCATTGGCTCAATGGTTGTTGAGGATCGGTCTCAGCCTAATGCGGACATTCATCAGCGAGCTTTGTAAATCCCGACCAACCGATGATGAGTCATTCTTCGGGTAGTCCTAGTTCTATCAGGCGCTGCGTGTATCCGTTTCCGTCGCTCACATCAAATGTTTCTTCCACGTAGGGAAACGTGAATGCCTCGCGAAAAGCCTTCGCTGTGATACTCGGTTCATTCATCCGAGCCGCTTCGATAGCTTTTCTTGCTGCTGCTTCGTTACCCGTAGCGATTTCGGCCATTGCAGCCAACAAATGCACATACCAAGGCGCTCCCTTGTGGCGCGCTGCCGCGCGTGCTGAAGCCACAAAATCAGGGTCCGAATGATCAAGGCTCCTGATAAGGTGAGCGTTCGTGACAACATTCTGAAATCCATGGGCCGACGGGTCCAAAGGGCTTAGCGCGAGGGCTTCTTGGCCATGCTTGATCATTGCACGCCAATCAGGGTCAGGTCGTGGCATTTGCGCGATCCCCGCAGCATAGAAGCAAAATGCATTGCTGGGGTTTAAGGTGAGAGCGGTCTGCAAGGCCGCGTCGGATTCTTGCGCTTTGCCGACCATCGACAGCGCCACCCCAAGCACCGCATGGGCGGTTTCAAGCCGGTCATCGATAGACAAAGCCTTGTGCGCCCACGCCACGCTGCTTTCGAATGCTGCCCCTTGATCGGACGATCGTCCGATAAGGGCACTGGCGTAGTACAGCCTTGCTAACAAAGTATAGGGAAGCGCGAAATTCTCATCGGTCTTGATCGCGGCGAGCAAATATTCTTCGGCTCGGTCGAGGCTATCTGAGGAATAATCTCCAAATTGGTTCAAGCCGCGCTGGCAGAGCTCCCAAGCCGTTAGGCTGTCGGTAGGATGAAGTCGCGCCAGGTGCCTTTCGTGCGCCCCCAATTCAGGTTCAACCGACGTGACGATGGCGTGAGTCAGTTCATCCTGCAGGTCGAACAGGTCTTCCATTGTCCGATCCCAGCGATTGGCCCAAAGATGTGTTCCTGTCCCGGCTTCAATCAGCTGTGCTGTCACACGCAATCGGTTGCCGGCACGCCGAACCGACCCTTCAACAACGTAGCGAGCCCCCAATTCTTCGCCCACATCACGAACGTCTACAGCGGACCCCTTGTAAGCGAAGGTCGAGTTTCGCGCGATCACCTTCAGCGACCGAAATCTGCTCAACTCTGTAATTACATCCTCGACGATCCCATCGGCCAGAAACTCCTGATCCTGACCGGCCGACATATTGTCAAAAGGTAATACTGCGATCGATGGTCGTTCAGCCCGCCGGAGCTCGGATTTAGGTGGCTCAGTGCCGGGAATTTCAACTCTCCACACATCAACCGGATCTGGCAGGTTTTTGACCAGCTGTGGTCCCAGAGCTGTCATGCCAGCGTCAACGCGCCCGTTAGCTTGATCATACACGGTTCGCGATATGCAGATGCCCCCAACGGGTGCGAGGCTTTCCAGCCGCGCGGCAATATTCACCGCATCCCCGAGCAGGTCGTCCCCATCGACTACGACATCTCCAACATTTATGCCGACGCGGAAACGGAGCCGTTCATCCTCGGTCTCCGATTTCTGATGTGCTTGCATTCCCTGCTGAACCCGTAACGCTGCGCGTACAGCTTCGACAGGTGAGGTGAACTCTACCAAAAGCCCATCACCCATAGTCTTGATAATGCGCCCTCCGCCCTCGCCAATGGCAGGATCGACCACTTCCGTCCGAGCTAGACTTAAGCGTTTGATAACACCTTCTTCATCGTTGGCCATCAAGCGTGAATAGCCCGCCAGATCAGCTGCAAGTATTGTGGTTAGACGTCGCTGCATCAACCAACAATAACAACAGTCGAACAGTATGTTAACTGACTACTAAGGGCTAGAGGAAGACGTTTGCTCAATTCCGCTCCATGATTGAAATACGGACAAAGTGCTACATGAGAACCAGCAGACGTTCTGTAGCCATTAAAAGTCAACTTGCTGCTTTCCTTCGGTGCGGACAATCCAAATCAGCTCGTGCCAAGCACGTGCAATGTCTCGGACGCTGCGAGATAATCCGGCGTATCAAAGCCCGATGCGAATTTGCCCTGAACACTTGACAAAAGGGTGACCGCTTCTGCTCGTGCACCACGCGCAGCCATAAGTTTCGCCAAGGGAATGGCTGCACGACGTTCCCAACTGGGTGCCGACTGATTTTGCGCGACCAGAACTGCTTCACGATAAAAGCGCTCCGCTTTGTCAGCATCGCCTGGAGCGAGTGCGAGCTCCGCTTGTGCGCATCTTGTATCGGCTTCATCCCACCGTTGACCCGTTTTGTCCATCATGGGATCAATTTCGTTTAGGGCGCTTTCTGCCTTTGCGAACGCGCCAAGACCGATGTACGCACGCGCCTCGGCACGCAGGACACAGCCGATGAACAACCATGTGTTCGCTTTTATCAGGGCAGATTTACAATCAGCGACGTCAGCCAGAGCCGCTTCGTATTCGCCATGTTCCGCGTACATGGCCGCGCGTGGGATAAGGCCAATTCTGCGCCAGATATCAATCTTTGCCAAATCGCTGACGGCCAGTGTCTTGTTTGACCACTCAAGAGCATCCGGATCGCGGTTCAAATATTTCAGGTAAGTGAGATGGCCATACAAGTATGCTTTGCTCAAAGCGGGGTGATCAGGCGTGTTGGCGATCTCAGCCGCCACTTCCGCGTGTTCGTAGGCACCAGCAATATTGCCAAGAAACCATTGCGTCAAAGCCATATATGCACTCGCGGCTGCTTTGGCATCTGTTCCGAACCGACTGGCCTGATCTGCAGCGCGTACAGGATCATATTGGCTGAGAGCTTTATTGTAGTACGGTAGACTTTCGCGAAACCTGCCCATCATTGTTTGAGAAGTCGCGACCATACGATGCGCAATGCTCTTGAAGTTATACGGGTCTTGCTCAGGCATGTCCCCAAGCACCGATAGTCCTATTGATTCGGCCTCTGGCAGGCTGGCACTCACATATCGTCCAACCCATTCTCCGTATCGTACAACGGGCCATTCCGGCGCATCTTCCAGACCGACCAACAATCTGCTCGCCCGTGCGAACGCTTCAACAGTCGGCTTTGCAGAATAGCCATCTGCGCCGATTAAAGCCACGCCCCGCTTAGTCGCCACTGACAACATTTCGCGTGGACTATTGCCCTTCTGCTCAAGCAGACGTAACGCAGCCAGGTAGTGAGCTGCGCCCTCGCGGTAAGCAGGACGGCGGGCCGCTAGGTCACCAGCATTGCGGTAATAAGTGATGGCTGAATCGGTCATTCCGGCAGCCTCCGCATGACGTGCAACGATTTCGGGCGGTGCTACGTCTTCCAGCGCTGAGACAAGCCGCTCGTGAACTTTGCGCCGACGGGACAGTAGCAGGCTCTCGTAAGCCGCATCGCGGACCAGCGCGTGTTTAAAGACATACCGCTCGTTCTCGCCCACGCCGCGCCGGAAAACCAGTTCGGCCTTCGCAAGTCCCTCCAAACCCTGCTTCAGTTCGGCTTCATCGCGTTCTGTGGCCATCATCAGAAGATCAAGGTCAAACTCACGACCAATACATGCAGCGGATTGCGCTATTTCCTTTATTTCCGGCGTGCGATCCAACCGGGCCATGAGTGAATCGTGCAGCGATGCCGGGATCGCTGCTTTTCCACCTTCAACCACCGCTTTGGTCAGCTCTTCAACAAACAATGGAACACCGTCCGTGCGCTGAATAATTGCCTCGACGGTTTCGGGTAACAGTTTTGCGCCGCCAAGTCGTTCGACGATCGCATCCACGCCGGCACGGCCAAGTCTGTTGAGCGCCAGGCGTGTTACATGGGGATGAGCTGCAAGGTCCGGCTGGCTGTCCGGCCTTGACGTCAAAACCATTAACACAGGGGCGTCCGCCACCGCATCTATCGTCAACTCGAGCAACTCTAGCGTTGTTGGATCGATCCAGTGTGCATCTTCCAAAAAAAATGCAACGGGCTTATCCGTTGCAAGAAGCTGTACCTGTCTTGACAAAACCTCGAGCGTTTTAGAACGCAGCGGTCCAGGCGCGAGACCATGTGCGCCATATCGGTCGCTGCCATCAAGCCCGATAAGGTCCGCAATAATTGGCATGTCGGCACGGCCAAACAATGCCTCAAGCTTAGTCAAACGATCGTCGTCGGTATCGTCGCGTGACAATCCTGCTGCGCGCCGCAACTGTTGCGTTACCGGCCAAAAGGCACTGTCCCTATGGAATGGGGAGCACTGATAGAGAAGTCGGGTATGCAGCTCTTCGGCGATCTTGTCCTCCAGTGCGCGCATGATGCGCGACTTTCCGATGCCCGCCTCGCCAACGAGAAGCACGGCTTGTCCTTCACCGCTGCGTGCAGTTTCCCAGCGCTCCAACAGGAGGGCCAACTCCTGATCTCTGCCCACGATCGGAGGTGCCATACCGTCCGCACGTAACTCAAAGCGGCTTTCGCGGGAGCGCTCACCCAAAATCCTAAATGCAAATACAGGCTCCTCGATTCCCTTGATATCCAGAGGGCCTGTTGGCTCCGTTTGAAAGGATGCGGCAACAAGCTTGTGCGTTGCCTCTGCGACGAAAATTTCTCCTGCACCCGCCGCGGCTTCCAGCCGTGCAGCCAAATTGGGCGCATCACCAACCACCGTCTGTTCAAGAGCAGTTCCGTGGCCAACCAATTCGCCAACAACCACGAGACCTGTTGCGATGCCCACGCGACAGGCGAGGCTTTGCCCACCCGCTTCCAAATGCCCTACGGCCTGGACCACGGCAAGCGCTGCGCGCACGGCACGTTCTGCTTCATCTTCATGGGCCTGCGGCCAACCAAAATACGCAATAACACCGTCACCCATAAATTTGGCCACGTGCCCGTTCATTCGGGTAATCTCGCCAGCGACAGCGTTCTGGTACGACTTTATGGATACGGCCATTTCTTCCGCATCCAATCTGGAAGAAAGGGCTGTCGAACCGACAAGGTCGATAAACACTATTGTCAGTTGGCGCCTCTCACCTTCAGCGGATGAGCTTGGTGCAACTTGCGCTTTCGAATTTGTCTCAGCTTCTTCCGTTATGCTGGGTGGGTTGACTTCAAGCCGCTGAATCGCAGCCCAGATTTTGCGACGCGGCCCGAGCGGCAAACCTAACTCAACTAGGTCCTCTTCTCGCAGGTCCGACAGTATTTGGAAATCAATCTCCGCCTCCTGAAAGTCTGGAGCGTATTTCTCAAGCCCAAGATCAGCTAGCCAGCTTGGAACGGTTGTCATTCATAACCTCCACGAAACAGGAGTAGCGAGTTTAAGCTGATTGGCAAAGCGCATTATCTATCTTAGAGCATTGCAATAAACGGCATCGTTTTTGTCTCAAAACTGACATTCCACAACAACGCAGCATTTGTCAAAATGGGCTCTGCGCGGCTATTTGGGACTTTCGGTTGGGTTCAACTCGCCCAAATATTGGCTCGGCGGGCAGGGTTACGGCTTGCCCAACACGTCAAGCCACCGGGCCCCAATCCGCGCCGCGCATAAGCTGGTTCTCCTGACTGACTAGAAGCGACCGTATCTCGACTAAGGGGAAAGCGTCGATGCCCAGGAGCTTCTCCCAGAAATTGCGGCGCTCAGCGTCGTCCTCGAACCTCCAAATGTGCACCAACTGATGCAGCGCTCCGGTGTCAGTGATGAAATAGCCCACGCAGTGTTTTGCGAGACCGGCCGCCTCGACGACGGGCCAAGCTTTCTCACGATAGAGCGTGGTGAGTTCGGGCATTTGGCCAACACGCACCTGATAAGTACGACGTTCGTATAGCGGCATAATCGTCTCCTTTGCTTGCCTCATGCGAGAGAAGCCGCTTGACGTCTCTCGGTGTGCTCTCTTCCGTTCACGGCATGGGGATCATAGGATAGTCGCCTGGGGCGACAATGCGGGACGAAGCTGCCGTTCGGTGCATGGTGGCAGATGTCCGCTTCTACTAATCTTCAGAGCGAAGTGCCCAAATTTGCGGCCTTTACACGGTCAAAGGCTTCGACGGCGATTGCAGTGTCCTGTGCGCCGGTTCCCGTCAAATCGCAGATCGTCACGGCACCGGTTGGTCGCGAAAATTGTTCCGTTCCTGAAATGATCTCACCAAGTTCAAAAATCTTTCTGCTGGCGTCGCCCAAATTCTGGAGCTCACCGCCTATCACGCACTGATCAAACACATCACAAGCCAAAACCTCCGCACGCTCAAGTACTTTCGGGTGTAGTTCATGTTTGCCTGGCAGATCAGACCCCATAGCAGTGATGTGCAGATCAGAGTGGAGCCATTCGGCCATGATGATAGACTCTGTCGCAGGCGTCGTGGTGACAACAATCTGCGCAGCGGTCACCAACTCCGAGAGAGATTGGCAAGGTTCTACTGGAATTCCGAGCTTATCCGACATCTCGGAACAGAAGTTCGAAACAGACGCTGCGCTGCGCCCGAAAACCACCAGACGGACAAACCCACGCACCAGGGCGAGGCTTTCGATCTGATATCGCGCCTGAACGCCGGTGCCGACCACACCGACGGTTGTGACTTTCTTGGGTGCCAGATGTTTGGCGGCTACTGCACCGGCAAGTCCGGTGCGCAGGTTCATCAAGTACCCGTTGTCTAGAAAAACACAATGAAAGGCACCAGTCTTTGCGTTCATCAAAGCAATGATACTGCTGCAACTAGGTAGTCCGATCTGCGGATTCCGAAAGAAGCCGGTGGCGATTTTAACTGCAAGGTGCTCAAGGCCATCAACACATGCACCTTTCGTATCGACGGCACTATCTTCATCAATGTCTATATGCATCACTGGAGGCATCGAAACACGCCCTTCCGAAATCCATGAAAAGGACAGTTCGGTTGCTTCGAGTGCCCCTTTGTCTATCGGAAGGCAACTTCTTAACTCGGCTTCGGTAACGATCAAAGTGCCCATCGCATTTGCTCCTCACTACGTAAGCGAAGGATAATGGATGGGCGGCATGAGTGTCATCCGCGAAGTCGGAAACTATACATTCACGGCGGAGCAGCAATCCGGTAAAAAGGACTCCAGTGGGGCCATTGGCTGCGCTCAGGACTAAGCCCCGCCGAGCGGGCTTAGAGGGCGTTTTATCTCGTTCCTACATTTACGGTTTGCTGATGGCCAGCTTGATATTTCTGCATGACAGAAATGGTGCATCTACAATAGCTGCATGGATCGGTGCGAGACCAATGGAGATCCTGCGGCGCGTGCTAAATCAGTTTATTTAACTTTCATCTGAGTGAAGCGAAGACGTTCGGCTGCTGTTCGACGTGGTGGCCCCCCTTTGTCTTCACCGGCGGCGGCCCAACGTTCAGAAAGGACAGCATCTTCTTCGGTTCGAATTCGCGGTAGATCGTCCTCAATGGATAGCCAAGGAATACGGTTCTCGACTCCAAAGTGGCAGGTTGGCGGAAAATCTTCAGGATTGTCGAGGGTGGCTACACGTATCGAATAAAATTCTGTGCCATCCGCGCCCTCAATCTCCGTGTAGATGCTAGTGCCGCATTCTGCACAGAAAGCGCGACGGGCGACGGGAGAGGATTGGAAAACTTTTGGGAGCTCGCCAGAGAAGGTCACATCCGCTTTCTTGAATGCCGCCCACGCATTCAATGGTCCCCCCAGCGCAAGTTGGCACATCCTACAGTGGCAGTAACCAACGGCCGCTGGCGGGTTCCAAACATCAAAACCGACGCGTCCGCATAAGCATCCGCCAGACGCCTCCGGCGTTTTCTCGGGTGGAGTTTCCGCCACATAGGGCCATTGCCTTGGCTTGGTCTTTTCTGTGGATCGATCGGTAAGTCGAGCCCTGTGAATCCGCACAGGATTTTCCAGGTTTTTAAGTCGACGGAAACCCAAGTCCTCGAATGAGTGATCGATCTTGCCCGCAATCTGGTCAAGGATGGCATTAGAGACTGAGACGCCACCTGGATCGGCAACCTCCTGGAGGCGCGTCGCAAGATTAACGCCATCCCCGAAAATGTCATCTGACTCCGAAATGATGTCGCCAAGATGAAGGCCGATCCGCAGCTTGATCACCTTGTCGATTGCCGTGTCAGAGTATCGGTTTGCCACTCTGGTCTGCAGTTCGATGGCCCAGAGCACTGCATCCACAGCAGATGAAAACTCGATTAAGAGCCCGTCGCCCATTTTCTTGACGATCCGACCCCCAAATTGGCCGATTAGTGGCTCGATCAGTTCTTGATGACACGCGCTCAACTCAGCAAAAGTTCCTGTTTCATCCCGGCTCATTAACCGCGAGTAGCCGACGACGTCGGAAGAAGCGATCACCGCAATGCGGCGAGTTGGTTTGTGTGTCATAGTCGAAACCTAGTCGAGTACCCGCGCATCGTCTACGGCACTGTTGAATGCGATGGCGCGTCAATCTTGTCTTTCGAGATTTCTGACCGGAGGCGTGTAGAGGCCAAACGATGCAACGCCCTCAAAAGCGTGTTTGGGCTCTATCTTGTCGTTCGTGCCGCAATAATTGAAATTGTTCGACAGCTGATCCAAGCAGGGCTTCCAAATGACGCTCACGGCGAAACAGGAGCGTTGACGTTAAGCTGGCGCAACACCTCGCGTCATGGAGGCGCAATGGCCACCTGTACCAGCGTGGTCTAGTGCCGGGGCGTTGGTGACTTAGGGCAAATCATAATCGAAACCTGTCGACCACGAATTGTTGGAGTCTTGGTAGCCTAGCGCCTCACCTAAGCCGTCAGAATCGTGAGATTGAGTTGTAGAATCCTCATCCGAAAAAACGCCAAACTCATCCAATTCGTCGCTATGAAGAGGTGGGTTTCTAGGGTCCTTGGTAATAAACATCCCGGATGATTTCAGATCTTCTACAAATTCTTGGTATGTTCTAATAAGGGTGGGCCAAACTCCCACTCCAAACTCAAGATCTTCAAGATAGTTGTTTTCGTCAATGTAACTGTTCATGTAATCAACCAAAACATCGGCGTATTTGTTGTCTCCATACGAAAGCGTAAAAATAAATTCGCAGAAATCTACGAATCTCATCCCAAATTCTTCGGCGCCAATATTACCGCTCACAAATAACTCCGCTAGATATTCGCCGTGTTGATGGACTGCTATTATCTGTCTGTCTAAAGGCTTGTATTCCCACACTTCGATCGGATCCGAATGTACGGATTCTCCAATAGGAGAGCTCCCCATGTTTTCCGTCTGGGCGTCGGCGGCGCCAACGGCTTCATATTCCCAATCGCCTGGCCGCAGAATTGTGTCGGCGGCGACGCTTTCGACTTCACTGAAACCGTTTTTGCCCGCGAACACTGGCTCGGAGGCCGCTTCCTCTGTCAAGAAACCGGCGGCGCTAAATTCTTCCTGGAGAGTTTCTTGCTGAGGGGTGATCGACGGTTGGCTTACAGCCGCGTGGTCTTCACATTCTTCGAGAAGTAGCGGCCCGATCGGTAGTGGGTTGACCTCCACAAGGTTAATTGAAGCCTCATTCGGCCCATCAAATGCACCCAATACGTCCATATTGAAGTTATGCACATCAAACCGTTTCATTGCATTTCTCTTCGTTAAACATGATGTCCAACACCCCAAAAGCTGTAAGAAACGTCCTCCTCGGGCATATCAATGAAATGGATAGTAGGATGGCCGCATTCAACAAATTTCCGACCCGTTGAATGTAATAAACTATGACAAAACGCGCTTCGAAGACCTTGATATCTTCTAGTACAAACGGCCGGTTCTCCGTCTCGTCACTGAGGGACTTTGAAATGCATGAAGGCTACAGTGGATGAATGCCCGGCCGGCACAGTACCATCGCCGTATGCAAAAGGCATATAGCTTAGCGGACAAAGCACCATTTCGCAGTCGCTATGCGAACAACCTTTCTCGAGCAACTCGACATCTCTACAAGGTATTATTCCTGCTGTTGAGGCAGTTCGACGCAGTAGCAAGCATGCTTGTCGATTTGCCGTCTCTTTCGTTAGGCTCAGCTATGAATAGTTTTGAGCCAACCACGACTTCCTACGCATTGTTCTCGATGCCGCTTGACGAAACTGCGTCGGCATTAACGACATTTTTCTCCACCGGTGCCCTCGACCTTAACCAATCCGATCTGGAAGGCACAGCCGACAAGTTATTTCCCCATCTCGAGCCGTTGAGCATGGCGTCGGACAGAGCGCTACTTGTCGCCAACGGGAATAATTGGACGAGCTACTTCAACAACAGCCTGCTTGGATCAGACGTGTTTTTGGAAGTGTCTCGGCTTGCAAGGACGCATAATTGCACTGGATTGCGGATCGTAAAGCAATCGAAAGCGACCATTTTTGAAGCCTATAATTGCCCTAAGCGGGGTGGAGAGGCCCTCAATAACTGCAGGCGAAGCATTTACGTCGCACGAGAAGGAAAGTGGACGTTCAGTTCGTCCGGAGCGCCGTATCCATTCGAAGACGTCTCGCGCTACGAGGCAAAACGTATCCGGGATCGCTTCACACCTGAAATATTGGATTACATATTGCGAGGCCTTGGCGCGCCGCTTGAACCATTTCCCGTTTGCGAGAAACTTATAGCCAAGTTATTCGTTTTTGATTGCCGTGCCCCCCAGCTCCCACGATGGACCTATGCCGAAGTGCAAGCAGGACAACTATGGAAACGGGGCTAGGCAGTGGCTAGTCCGGTCATCCGACAAGTCTCTTGCGTCCAAATTAGCAAAAGCTGCCGTTGGTATGCGATGCAGCATCCGTCGCTACGGGCTCGTATCGGACCTCGGTTGCAGCGCAGTATCAGAGGACCCATAGCCTGCCCTACCCTCTCGGACGGCCCAAAGCCGACCTCCACCACCTGGTCGAGATGCTGCGGCGCGGCCCGTTGAACCGGCCATTCGCTGCAAACGCAAAATCTCGAAGTCTGCGAAATCACAGGATGCGGACGCCACCGACATTGGCCGCTTGCGCCGGAGGGCCGCAAACAGCCCATTCTGTTGAAAAACAACGTGTTGCTGACGCAGAAAGTAGCCATCTGAGCTGAGTGCGATTGCCTTTCTTATCAGGTCTTTCGCGTTTGCTGCGGTGCAGGAAAGATTTTGGCCAATTTACGGAGGTTTTGGACGGTGGCGGCGAGGAGGAATTCGTCATTTGCGCCACGTGGTCCACGTAATCGGAGGCGGCCCAACCCAAGAATGCGCTTGAGATGGGCGAAAAGCATCTCGACCTTCTTCCGGAGCTTCATCGAGATCTGGTATTGGCGGGTCTTGGCAATGTCGCGGGCAACCTGCCGGGCGTCTTCGTGCTCTTCACGTGTGATCTTTCGAGCATCGGCGTTCGGGCAGCACCTGGCTTTCGACGGGCAGGTCTGACAGACGTCTTTCAAGGCGCGATAACGGGCCGTCCCTTTGCCGGTTGGCCCTCTGTTCGGATCCGAGTAGTTGCGCCGGAATTGCTTCAACGCATGACCTTCGGGACAGATGTACTGATCGTTCCCGGCGTCCCATTCGAAGTCCGCACGGGTCCAGGTTCCGTCGTTGCGCCCAGACTTGTCGAAGACCGGAATGTGCGGCGCGATCTTGCGGTCGACCAGCCATCCAAGAAGTGGCCCGGTGCCGTAAGCGGTGTCGGCGATCAGCCGTTCTGGATGTAGATCGAACTTGTCCTCTACCCGGTCCAGCATGGTCTTAGTTGATCCGACCTCAGCTTGTCGGATGGACCGTGTGGCTTCCACATCGACGATGACGCCATGGTCCGTGTCGATCAGATAGTTGTCGGAATAGCTAAAGAATGCTGGGCCCTTACGTGCTGCCGTCCATTGGCTCGCCGGATCGGAATGGGAGGTGAACTTGGGCTGCACCTCGCTCGCAGCCCCGAAAGCCGCCTCATCCAGCGTGTCGAGATACTCGCGGACCGCGCGAGGCGCATCTTCTGGATCGATGGTTGATGCATCCCATTCTTCCTTGGGTGCTGAGTTTTGCTTGTTTGCATCCGCCTCGATAAGGCTGGCATCAATTGCCAGGCGCTGGCCGCTCACCAGACCTTCCGCGATGCAGCGCGCCACAGTCGTCTCGAAAAGGTGGCGCAGCAGTTCGCTCTCGCGGAAGCGTCCATGCCGGTTCTTGGAGAAAGTCGAGTGATCCGGGATACGCTCATTCAGATCGAGGCGGCAGAACCATCGATATGCCAGGTTCAGATGCACCTCTTCGCACAGCCGTCGCTCGGAGCGGATGCCGAAGCAGTAGCCGACCAGCAGCATCCGGATCAGCAGTTCCGGATCGACCGATGGGCGGCCAGTGTGGCTGTAAAAATCCGCGAGATGTGCTCGAATGCTGCTCAGATCAACAAATCGATCAATCGACCGAAGCAGGTGATCTTGGGGAACGTGGTTCTCCAATGAGAACTCATAGAACAGCGACGATTGCGCTTCCTGCCTCGATCCCATCATCGCCAATCCTCCCGCCCACTGGAAGAATTGAATCAGCAGTTCATGCATCGATCAAGGAAGAGTTTTTCAACAAAATAAGCCCTAAGCGGACATTCGTGACAAGGATTTGCAGCTTTTGCTTCGGACCATAAGCCGTCAGAGATTGATGGGAGGTGTCGTCACACTGGTTAGCGTCGCCGTTGAAAGCAGGATCAGGACAACAGCCAACATCTCCATCGCAATCGACCGTCGGAGCGCGATAGTCGCATCATGCTGCTCAGCCCTGAGAGCCGGAACGAGTTTCAACTTGTTCAGCGCCGCGATGCCAAGAAGGGCGGAAACGATCACGACCTTGACCAAAAGCACCAATCCATAGGCCGTTCCGAACAAGGCGGCCAGTGAGCCCGAAAGCAGCCATGCGAGTGCCGCGCCTACTACAATCAGGACGGCAACTCCGTAAGCAGCGACATTGCCAAAGTGGTGCAGTAGATCGACCCCAGTTGAAGTGAGCGCCGCTTTGCGCAAAGGCAGGAGAGCACCGACCCAAAACGCGGCAGCCAGTAAATGCAGAACCAGCAAGATTGCGAGAGCCGCCCGGGGCTCTCCGAGAGAGTGTCCCACCTGAGCAAAGGAAATCGCTATGGCAAGGCTGCCCGCCAAAGCGATCCACTGCCCGACGCGCGGGAGCAGAATTGCCAATATCGCGAGTTCACCCATTCCTCGCCAAATCGCGGCGGTGCCAAGTGGACTGTCCCAGACAAAGCCAAGCATCATTGGGTCCGTCGCGCCCTCATAGCCCATTCCGGATATCCGCGCCGCTCTGATGCCGAAACGCAAAGCCAGAACGGCGAGACCGAGAAGCGCCGCACCGACCGCGAGGTGACGTGCGAGGCGCAAAACGGTCGCCTCGGCGTGCGTGGCAAAGAGAACGGTGAACAGGACGCTGCCCATCGCCAGCAGCGCCGCGCCGTAGCCAAGTGCTTTCGCCAAAATGGCCAAGACGACAACACCGTCAATGGGGGCCAGTCCGGTCACTTAGCGACTGTGAAAGAAAAGCTGCCCTGCATCGGGTGACCGTCTGAAGCCATACCGCGCCAGTCGAAGCGATAGCTCCCGGGTGCAAGCTCCTCCAAAGGCATAGCACGGAATTCTGTGGTGGGGTCCATACCTGTCTCGCGCTCAATTTTGACGTCGCCATCTGGTGAGGTCAGCGTGGCCGAGATGATGCGCATCGGATCGTCGAACCGCATGGAAAGCTCCGGCACTTCCGTGACAGTCGCGCTGTCAGCAGGTGTCGTTGCTTCGGACTTTGAATGCGCAGCCGCGAGCATTGGAGCCATTGCTACGGCCAAACCGAAAAGAATTTTTTTGATCATCTGAGATGTCCCCTATTCGGACTGGGCATTCAGTTCGTCGTGGTACTCACGAAGGTCATCGGGCCAGGTTGATTTGATAAAGGACAGCACCGCAATGATTTCGTCATCGCTGAGTACGCCTTCATAGACCGGCATACCAGTTGCGAGCGCATTCTCTATCAGTCCGGCCAGGCCAAATTTGGTCAAGGTGAAGAGCGTTTCATCATCGTGGTGCCACGTATGCCCTGTGGCGTCGTGCGGCGGTGCTGGTAGCAAACCATCCTCGCCG
>NZ_JBXWSB010000087.1:0-20090 GCF_059613205.1 Ruegeria sp. BHSB064 | reverse complement strand
CCTTCACCAACAAAAGCGCCAAGTTCGGCCATTTCGGCCAGAACCATAGCGACCACTTCCAGCGCATAAACCTCATCCGCAGAAAACTCGCGCGCCTCACGCGACTGGACAACCAGAACGCCCAGCTTTTCCCCAAGGCGCTGAACCGGCACGCCCAGAAAGGACGAATACCGTTCCTCGCCGGTTTCCGGCATGTACCGGAACCCTTTTTCGGATGGCGCGTCCGCGGTATTTACGACCTTGCCGAACTTGGCGACGCGCCCCACAAGACCCTCGCCCATGCGCATCCGCGTCTTATGAACCGATTCAGGAGAGAGACCTTCGGTCGCACACAGCTCCAGCGTCTCTTCATCGCGGAACAGATAGATCGAGCACACCTCGGCCCGGATGCTATCGGCAATCAGATGGGTAATCCGATCAAGACGTTCCTGACCGGCCGCCTCGCTCGCCATCTCTTCGCGCAACCGCCGCAGCAGCTTGCGGGATTCTGTTTCGGTGCCGTCCGCCATGGCCCACCCAGTTTAGTGTGTCAGGCGAGACCTTTGGCTGAAAACCTCAGGCCGCCTTGTCCAGTTCAAAGGCATCATGCAGCGCCTGAACAGCAAGTTCCATGTATTTCCTGTCGACCAGAACGGAAATTTTAATCTCAGAGGTTGTAATGACCTTGATGTTTATCCCCTCATCCGAGAGCACCTTGAACATTTTAGCCGCAACGCCCGACTGCGAGCGCATACCGATTCCCACGACCGAGACTTTGCAGACGTCATTGTCGGCAACCAGCTCCGCATAGTTCAACTCGCCGGCCTCTTTGATCGCCGTCAGCGCTTTTTCAGCGCGGGCCACCTGATCGGTCGGGCAGGAGAATGTCATATCCGTGCGACCCTCGTCCGAGATGTTCTGAACGATCATGTCCACGTTCACACCCTCATCGCTGAGGGCGGTGAAGATGATCGAGGCGATACCAGGGCGGTCGGCCACCGATACGACGGTCATCTTGGCTTCGTCACGGGAATAGGCCACACCGGCCACAACATTGGATTCCATGATATCCTCCTCGTCGCAGACCAGAGTACCGGCCTCGTCGGATTGTTCTTCGAAACTTGAGAGAACGCGCAGTTTCACTTTATAGCGCATCGCCAGTTCGACCGAGCGGGTTTGCAGCACTTTCGCACCCAGCGATGCAAGTTCGAGCATTTCCTCGAACGAAATACGGTCCAGTTTGCGGGCCTTTTCGCAAATGCGAGGGTCAGTGGTGTAAACACCGTCCACATCTGTGTAGATGTCACACCGCTCGGCACCGAACGCTGCTGCAAAGGCCACAGCCGTGGTGTCCGATCCGCCGCGACCCAGCGTTGTGATCCGGCCCTCAGGGCTAAGACCCTGAAAACCAGCAACAACAGCCACTTTCATACCTTCACCGAATTTCTGGTTCAGGTTCTCGGTCGGGATCTCTTCGATCCGTGCCTGGCTGTGGGCGCTGGTGGTCAGCAAGGGCACCTGCCAGCCTTGCCAACTGCGTGCGGGAATATCCATTTCCTGCAAGGTCAGGGCCATCAGGCCAGCGGTGACGTTTTCACCCGAAGACACCACGGCATCATATTCACGCGCGTCAAACAGCGGTGACGTCTCATTCACCCAGCCCACCAGCTCGTTGGTTTTGCCGGACATGGCCGAGACGATGACAATCACGTCATAGCCTTTGGCAACTTCCACTCCAATGCGCTTGGCAGCACGGCGGATGCGGTCCAGATTGGCGACAGACGTACCGCCGAATTTCATTACGAGTAAGGGCATGGGGGCAAAAGTCTCCGCGCCGTGGATTAGAGGTTCCGTGCCTCATATGCGAGGGGCATCCCAAGAGCAAGGGCGCAAAAGGCGTCTGCCTGCGGCGCAGGGCCGCTTTACTTTGCAAGAGCTCGGTGTCAGCCTGCGGACAACAACCAATTCAAGAGGTTCTTTATGTTTCGCCTAGCCCTTGCCGTTGCTCTAATGTCATCGCCAGCCTTTGCCCAAGTCGCAAGCGTCGCTGGGACTGATGGCCAAAACGCATTGGGGACTGTGCCCTGCGCCGCCAATGCAGGTGATCCGCTACAAAGCTGCAATGCAGAGCTGCGCCGCCACGATGACGGCACAACAACGCTTGCCGTTGCGCTGGGCGGCGGACAAGTACGCAACATCTATTTCAAGGATGGCGTGCCGGAATCCAGCAGCTCGACCTCGAAAATGTCTTATGAAACGCGTGGCGATTTGATGGTGGTCTATATTGATCCAGGCGAGGTCTACGAGATCCCCAAAGCCGCACTGGCTGCTCAGTAAGCGTGCGGCTGCCCGTCATAGGTTTCAAAACACCCTGTGGTGGCCAGCGACAACGCATCAAAACGGTCCATCAGGCCGGACACGGCTTGGTCGACATGAATGTCAGCCGCGACACCGCCCAGGTCCGTTTGAACCCAGCCCGGGTGATAGATACCAACGGCAATACCGTCATTTTTAAGGTCAGTCGCCAGATTGCGCCCCAAGTTCAACACCGCCGCCTTGGACGCGCGGTAGATATAGCTGCCGCCCGGCGCGCGGGTATGCGAGGCCATTTGCGACGACAGGATCGCCACCTTGCCGCCTGACGCGCGAAGATTGGGCAGCAAGGCCTGAATGGTCAGGAACACGCCGGTAACGTTGGTCGCAAAGTTCTGCGTCCACATGTCGGCCGGGTAGTCGTTGATCGTGTGGCCCTTGTCCAGATACACACCTGCATTGCAGATCAGAAGGTCGACGGGTTGATCCTTCAACCGTTCAGCCATTGCCGCCTGTTGCTCTGGATCCGTTACGTCCAGACACAATTGCGCGCTGTCATCGCGCGATGTTCCGGTAACAACTGCTCCCCTGTCGCTATAGCGCTGGGACAGAGCGCGTCCGATGCCACGATTGGCGCCGGTGATCACGACATGCATATGTCAGTTCGTCTTTCTGCTGGGAACAAAGGGAAGCGGGGCGACCGGCACGCCATCTTCGATCAGCGATTTTGCCTCGTCTGGCTTGGCTTCTCCATAAATGGCGCGGTCCGGGGCCTCGCCCAGATGAATCTTGCGCGCTTCGCTGGCAAAATCCTTACCGACATAATCCGAGTTTTCTTCGACATGCCGCCGCATCTCGGCCAGAACCTTCTCAATTTCCGGCGACGGGGTGGCAACGTCGATTTTCTCTTCTGCAGCAGGCGGTTGTTGTAGTTTCGGCTTCGCGTTTCGCGCCGGACGCACGCGCGGCGTCATGATCGCCTTTTCAACCTGCTCACATCCGCAGACCGCGCAAGTTACCATCCCAGCCGCAGCCAGTTTGTCGTAGGCTTCGGCGGATTGGAACCAACTGTCGAACGTGTGGCCTTCACTGCATTTCAACGCGTATTGAATCATGTTCAGTCCAAAATAACGATTGGCGAATAGATACCGACCAGAATGACAATATCAAGCCTCTCTGGCCTGATCTTAATGCGCGTATGGCTTAAAGTCTCGTAACAGATTGGACAGCCCGGGCGAATGTACCTTTAGAGCTGCCTTTTTGAGCGGATACCACTTGCGTTTGCGCATCCCCTGTTCCGGGAAATCCTGCGAAATGGACCGCACGTGAACCGGGAACACATACACCAGAATCAACACGGGTGGTCGATTCAGTTGATGCTTGTGATGAAGGAATTGCCCCTGCCGAACCCCGCTGCTTAGACCGGTCACTCCTGCCTCTTCCCACGCCTCCTGCAATGCCGTTTCAGCCGGGGACAAGCCCGGGATGAGCCAACCTTTGGGAATAATCCAACGTTGCGCCTTGCGTGTCGTGATCAGCAAAACCTCGGGCCGATTGCCTTTGATCCGGTAACACAGTGCAGCGGCCTGCTGCAAAACGGGTTGTTCCGCAGCGTTTAGATCTTCAAGACGCAGCAGCCTTTGTTTCATGACCTGCCGGTTCCTTCGGTCAAAACCCCGCCCCTTCGCACACGGGATCAAAGCGAACCCATTTGGTACAAGGCACACTACAAGATACCATATAATGTGTTTATCGCCAAGTCAGGCGCAGGTTTGATGCGCAAATTTACATTCGGGCTGCGAGTTGCCGCACCAATTCGTCATGGGGAATATCGGCGTCGATTGCCAGCCGTCGCAATCCAAAATGCACGCGTGCGATCTGCTGATAGTACCGCGTATAGACATAGTTCGTTCCACCGCCGGCCAAGGCTCCGAGTACGGGTACAGACTGGGCTGCCAGCTTTTGCCCCAGCACAATCGAAAAGCGAGGTGCAACCGCTGCAATCAGGCGCTGCATAGCGGGACCGGTCAGGGTCAAGCGAACCGAGAAAAAGCCAAGATCCGCGCCATCGTCATGGGAAAGCGGCCCCGAGGCGGACAGAACCCGCACACAGTCGAATTTCACATTCTCTGCTGTAGGATCAAAGCCTTCACGCGCAGCCGCCCCTTGAATGGCGCGCAGCAGCATGGCGGTTGTTGCGGGCAATTCCATCAAAGCTGTTGAAACCCCACCCAGCCCTCCAGCTGCACCCATGGCCGTCGTGACAGCGGTATTCACCCAGGGTTTCTGATCGGGAACCGCGCGCCGTGAACCCTGCGCTGCATGCATCGCCAGCCACAGGGCCTGTTCTGTAGCTCCGGTCAAGCCATGCCGCACCGGTTCCGGCAACTGCTCAAGCAAAGATTCGGCTGATCCACCCAGCTTGTTCAATAGTTTGACGCCAGCACCACCGGCAGATCGGTAGTGATCCGCCAGACGATCCAGTTCGGCCTCGGCATCCACGTTTTCGACAAGAACCACGTTCTGCATCTACGCCCTCCTACCTATCAACATCGGCGTTGCGCGGCGTGGATTCAATAGGTCAGCGGCTCCAACGGGTCACTGCCCCCACTATCCCGGACCATACGCCGGGTCTCAATTCCAACCCCAAAACCCTGTCAGGGTTGGTGGGCGGCGGCATCTCGACCCCATTCAAACGCGCGAATCCGAACCGTTTGTAGTAAGGCTCATCCCCCACCAGCATGACCCGCTGCCACCCGCGCATGCGCCCGGCCTCAACACCGGCGTGGATCAGATACCCGCCCAAACCTTCGCCCTGATGGGTGGGGTGAACGGCAACCGGCCCCAACAGTAACGCATCGTGATCGCCCACATGAACGGGCCAGAACCGGATTGCACCGGCCAGAATACCCTGACCGTCGCGCGCGACCAAAGACAGCCCCTCAACCGGAGGCACATCATCGCGCAACCGGTAAGATGACAAAGCCTCGCGACCCGGCGCAAAGCACAGGTCATAGAGGGCTTCGACCTCCCACCAATCGTCCGGCTCTTCCGGCCTGATCCCGAATTGCTGCACCCTGCCCTCTTTTCCTTGCTGGAAATCGCCCTAGCACTTCGCTACGCCTTGGGCAAACGCTTGGAGATCAGATGTTCTATCGCCCCGAAGACGGCCACGGCCTGCCGCATAATCCGTTCAACGCCATTATCACACCGCGCCCGATCGGCTGGATCTCAACCCGGGATGCAGATGGGATCAACAATCTGGCGCCTTATTCCTTTTTCAATGGTGTCGCCTACACACCGCCGCAAGTGATGTTTGCCTCAACCGGCACCAAACACGATCAGAACGGAGGCAAGGACAGCATCGCCAATATCGAAGCCACCGGCGTGTTCTGCGTAAACGTCGTAGCTCATGCGCATCGAGACGCGATGAACGCCAGTTCGGCCGGACTGCCAAAAGAAATTGATGAATTTGAACATGCCGGGCTGTCGCCCGTCGAATGCGAAACGATTCCATGCGCCCGGATTGCAGGGGCTCCTGCTGCACTGGAATGCAAGCTCACCCAGTTCGTCACTCTACCCGGTGAAGCAAATCGGGTTGTGTTTGGCGAAGTAATCGGCGTTCACCTGCACGATGATCACATCCGGGACGGCAAGTTTGATGTGACGTCTTTCCAACCCCTGGCGCGTCTTGGGTACCGGGACTATTCCGTGGTGTCCGAGTTGTTCTCACTCAATCGCCCGGACGACTGACGTGATCCGGGGGCGCTGCCCCCGCCGCCCTTTCCGGGCGACTCCCCCGAGGTATTTTTAGCCAGATGAAGCAGGGGATCCTTTATTCATCTGGCGTCAAATACCTCGGAGCGCGAGGCAGAGCCTCGCAAAAGGCTTAGTGTCCGCCCAGAATACCGGTGCGGACGGAATAATCGACCGCCAGTTCGTAATCCGGGTCATCGTCACTGTCGACCATCAGGTGTCCTGCCTTGTTCAACAGCTTATGACAATCGCGGCTCAGGTGGCGCAGCATGACACGTTTTCCTGCGGCTTCGTATTTCGCAGCAATGTTTTCGATGGCCTGCAATGCAGACTGATCCACCACCCGGCTTTCTGCAAAATCAACAATCACAGTTTCAGGATCGTTCGGGACGTCGAACAACTCGATGAAACCATCAGAAGACCCGAAGAAGAGCGGTCCTTGAATTTCGTAGACCTTCGCGCCCTTTTCGGTCGCAGAGTCGCGCGTAACCGCGTGAATGCGTTTTGCGTTGTTCCAGGCATAGGCCAGGGCCGAGACGATGACACCGACCACAACGGCAACCGCAAGATCCTCCATCACAGTCACGACAGTCACCAGCACGATCACGAACGCATCCGTCATGGGAACCTTGCGCATGATCTTGAACGAGTTCCACGCAAAGGTCCCGATCACCACCATGAACATCACACCGACCAAAGCGGCCAGCGGGATTTGCTCGATCAGGGGTGAAGCAAAAAGAATGAAGACCAGCAGGAACAGCGCCGCCGCGATACCTGCGATACGTGTACGTCCGCCGGATTTCACGTTGATCATCGACTGACCGATCATCGCGCAGCCACCCATGCCACCGAAAAAACCGGTCACGATGTTCGACGCGCCCTGCGCGATACATTCCTGAGACGCGCCACCGCGTTTCCCGGTGATCTCACCCACAAGGTTTAGTGTCAGCAGGGATTCGATCAGGCCAATGGCCGCCAGGATGACAGCATAAGGCAGAATGATCTCAAACGTTTCCCAGTTCAGCGGCACCATCGGGATGTGGAAGGTGGGAAGGCCGCCTTCAATCGACGCCAGATCGCCAACGCGTGGCACGTCCAGTCCCAGACCGATCACCAGTGCCGCGACCACCAGAATACCGGCCAACGGCGCCGGGATGATGCGAGTGATACGGGGCATCACCCAGATCACCGCCATGGTCAGCGCGACAAGACCCAGCATTGTAAAAAGCTGCGCACCCGAAAGCCACTCGCCCCCGCTCATGCCATGGCCGGTGTTTTCCATGGTTCCGGGCACTTTGAACTGTCCCATCTGGGCCAGAAAGATCACAATAGCCAGACCGTTCACAAAGCCCAGCATCACCGGATGCGGCACCAAGCGGATGAAACGCCCCCAATGCATGGCCCCGGCGATAACCTGGAGAATTCCCATAAGAACAACAGTCGCGAAAAGGTATTCGACCCCGTGTTCGGCCACCAGCGCGACCATAACCACAGCCAAAGCGCCGGTTGCGCCCGAGATCATACCGGGCCGTCCGCCGATCAATGCCGTAATCAGGCCCACCAGGAACGCCGCATAGAGACCAACCAGCGGGTGCACGCCTGCTACAAAGGCAAAGGCCACAGCCTCGGGCACCAGCGCAAGAGCTACGGTCAAGCCGGACAAGAGTTCGATCCGCAGGCGAGAGAAGGTCAGCCCCTCATCTGGCACCCAGCGCAGATCTGGCATGGCAACGCGGTTGGCAAAACTTGCCAGCAAGGCTCGGGGCATTGGTTTGTCCTATAGGGTTTTATGTTCGCGCGAAGGCGCCTATGTAGCGGACACAAGAGTGTTGAGCCACCGCACCAAGCGGGAAGCAGCCATGTGCTTGACGCATAGCTCGGCCTCGCGGCAACGTGACTTGCGGGTCTACGATTCAGCAACCAACTGTGGGAACATGCGTTGGATCATCCTTTTTCTATTCTCAGCTTTTCCCGCTTTCGCCCAGGATCTGGAAGGTAACGACACGGCCGGGAACTGGCGGGTAACGCATCATGAGATTTTCGGGATATGGAATTCGATCTGCGACGAGCGCGAAGAACATGGGGCGTTGAAACAGCGGTGTTACATCCGACGGGCTGAGGTGTTTTCGCTGCGACCGAAATTTGCAGCGCAGTTCGTTTTCATCACTCCAGAGGCCCAAGGTTTCAAGGTGGAATTCGGGATGGAACCCGGCACCCTTTTCAATCCGTCCGGGTTTCGCATCGACAAGGGTAACGAAACCATCTGGCGCACGCGGCGTCCCGGTTGCCTGACCGGGCTTAGCTGCACCTTCGAAGATCAGCGTGCGAAGGACGTGTTAGATGCCATGCTGGCCGGGGACGCGTATCGCTTTGAATTTCGTGACAGGCATGGGCAATCGCAGGATTTAACCTGGCCACTGGACACATTCGGTACAGCCTGGGCTGATTTCAAGACACAATCCCGTCTGCGCAACCTGTTACCGAAACAGGATTGGACCCCTTGTAAAAAGCACCCCCAACCCGCACAAATTCAACAGCAATTCAATACGTGGAGCAGGACTGTGACCCAAACCAAGATTGCCGTCATTGGCGGATCAGGCATCTATGAGATCGACGGGCTGGAAAATGCGGAATGGGTCGAGGTTGAAACTCCGTGGGGAACGCCATCGGACCAGATCCTGACCGGATCACTGGGCGGGGTCGAAATGGCTTTTCTACCGCGACATGGGCGTGGGCATGTGCATTCGCCAACCGACGTGCCCTATCGCGCCAATATCGACGCTTTGAAACGGTTGGGTGTGACAGACGTGATATCGGTTTCAGCCTGCGGATCGTTCCGCGAGCATATGGCACCCGGCGACTTCGTGATTGTCGATCAGTTCATCGACCGGACTTTTGCACGGGATAAGAGTTTTTTTGGAACTGGGTGCGTCGCTCATGTCAGCGTAGCGCATCCGACTTGCCCGCGCCTGTCGGACGCCTGCGAAACCGCGGGGAAAGCCGCAGGCATCAACATCCATCGTGGCGGCACCTATCTGGCGATGGAGGGGCCTCAGTTTTCTTCCCTCGCAGAATCCAAGATGTATCGCGAGCAATGGGGCTGTGACGTGATCGGCATGACCAACATGCCCGAAGCCAAGCTCGCCCGTGAGGCCGAGCTTTGTTACGCCTCGGTCGCGATGGTCACGGATTATGACAGCTGGCACCCGGACCATGGTGAGGTTGACGTAGCCGCCATCATCGCAACGCTGACCGGCAACGCAGACAAGGGTCGTGCATTGGTCAAAGGTCTGCCTGCGTTGCTGGGGGCTGAACGTGAACCTTGCCCGCATGGTTGTGACAGGGCCTTGGAATACGCGATCCTGACTGCACCTGAAAAACGCGACCCGGCACTGTTAGCCAAGCTGGACGCGGTCGCCGGGCGCGTTCTTTGACGTTACCTTTGTGGCAAACGGTCCTGAACGGTTTGCCACAGACCATGTGACCACAAGTCGTTGTGGGTTCCATCGGGAACCGAGAAGAACTCCACCCCTTCGCCGCCCATGTCGGCAAGGCGTTCTGCGTGATGCACGGGAACGGTCTGATCGTCGGTACCGTGGAAGATCAATGTCGGCACCTCGATTGTGTCGATGATGTCTCGGGTCGGGAACTGGTCGCGCATCAGGGCTGCTACGGGCAACCAAGGGTAACGTTCAGCCGCCACATCCACGGTCGCCGTAAACGGCGCTTCCAGCACCAGCATCTCGGCCTCGGGCCGTTGTGCCGCGACCGCCGCAGCCACTGCTGTTCCAAGGCTTTGGCCAAGTAGAACAACTGGCTCTCCGGCGCTGTGCAATTGGTCAAACAACTCTAATCCGTCCGAGATCAAACCCGCCTGGGACGGCACGCCTGCACTGCCGGGAAACCCGCGATAGCTTGGCGCCAGCAGCCCGTAACCACTGTTCAGTATTTCTCGGAACCGATCCGCGCGGTCGCTCAGATTGCCGCTCTGGCCGTGAAAGAACAATACGGTCGGGGCACCTTCAGCGGCTGCCGGCGCGGTCCAAGCCGTCAGAACTGTACCGTCGGACATCGGCAGCGAAAGCACATCGATATCCGCCAAAGAAACCGAGGCTGGATCCGGCAATTCACCTTCTGGCTTGTAAAGCAACGATTGTTGGTTGAAGTACATGTATCCAACGATGAGACAATACACGACGCCACTGGCCAGCAAGAGGCCAAGCAGCAACCGTTTGAAGCGATTGATCCGCTTCAACGTACTGGTATCTGTACTTTGGATCTGCACCTTTGCCTCCTGCGAAATTATGCCCCTTAGTCTGGGCAGGTTCTGAACCGTTTCAAGATGAATGAGCAAAGCTTCATCCAAACTTCAAGCCGTTGTCACACTGCCCGAATCCATGAGATTTGCGATCAAGATGCGAGAAACGCACAAGTTCTCGATCTTGTCGCCTCAAAAACAGTCAAACGATCAAGGCAGAGGCTTGACGTTGGCATGCTACACAGGCTTGGTGTGACGACACCTTTACAGGAGACACCATGTCGCTTGAACTCTGGCTGGCTTTTGTCGCCGCTTCCACCGCTTTGCTGCTGATCCCCGGCCCGACTGTGTTGTTGGTGCTTAGCTATGCGCTGTCCAAGGGCCGCAGCGTCGCTGTTGCTTCGGCAAGCGGAGTCGCTTTGGGGGATCTTATCGCGATGACCGCCTCTCTGTTGGGGTTGGGCGCGCTGGTGCTGGCATCTGCCACCTTGTTTTCTGTGCTCAAATGGATCGGGGCCGCCTATCTTGTCTGGCTTGGGATCAAACTGCTGCGAAGCGCACCGTCCGGTGGGCTGAATGCGGTCGATACCGACCGCGATGTAACGGCGCGCAACGTATTTGGGCACGCCGCTGCGGTAACCGCGTTGAACCCGAAATCCATCGCCTTTTTCATTGCCTTTGTCCCGCAGTTCCTGCGCCCAACTGATCCGCTGGGTCCGCAATTCGCCATCCTGATCGTGACTTTCGTGGGTCTGGCCTGGCTGAACGCATTGGCCTATGCCCTGCTGGCTGACCGGCTGCGGCGCGTGATTGGCCGCGCCAGTGTTATCACGGCATTGACGCGGTTTGGTGGTCTGACTTTGATCGGAATGGGAGTCGCGACGGTGGTTCTGCGCCGCCCGGCGTGAGGCGCGCTTAGTCCTCGGCGTGTTCTTTCATGAAACCACGGATAAACCGGCGTATTTCGCGTGCGGCTGACGTATCCAGCTCTTTGCACAGCTCGACAAAAGCGTCGCGCTCATCTTTGTCCAAGCGCAGGACCAGCTGACTGTTTTTCTTGGTCGATCCCTTGCCGTCTTTCTTAGCCACGCGCACTGTCCCCAACATCATCTTGCAATTTTAGGCGATGCATTGTATATACATAGCATAGTGATTGTCGTTATCGGGCACTTAACAACAATAAAAGGAATATGGCAATGAACCTTCATGCTGCTCAGGCATTTCTATTGCGAGATCAACGCAATTGGCGCAAACCGCACCTGTCTTGGTTGCCCGCCACGCTGTACCGCTACAAAAGCCTGCCCAAGGCTATCATGACCCGCCGCTCCTGACAGTGCGCCGGAATGGCACCTTGCATGGTGCCGTATGATGGGCCAAACACCCTTGCGTGTTTTGACGCTAAAAGGGTTGGCCCATGTCCAGAAATAAATCTGTCAAAGATTACATCCGAACCATCGTCGATTTCCCCCACGAAGGGATTATGTTTCGCGATGTGACAACCCTGTTTGCCGACCCGCGCGGGTTTCGGATGGCGATCGACCAGATGCTGCACCCCTATGCCGGGGAACGGATCGACAAGGTTGTTGGGCTTGAGGCACGTGGCTTTATTCTGGGCGGTGCGATTGCGCATCAGCTGAGCGTTGGTTTTGTGCCGATCCGCAAGAAAGGCAAACTGCCCGGAACCACAATCAGCCAAGATTACAAGCTTGAATACGGCGAGGCGATTGTCGAAATTCACGACGATGCCATCCAACCCGGCGAAAAAATCCTGGTTGTTGACGATCTGCTGGCCACAGGCGGCACCGCTGCCGCCGGCATCAAGCTGATCGAACGGCTTGGCGGCGAAATCATCTCTTGCGCCTTCATCATCGACCTTCCAGAGTTGGGAGGCCGGAAAGTTCTTGAAGACATGGGCATGGACGTGCACGTGCTGTGCGAGTTCGAAGGGCTCTGAGCGTAAAATCTTCACAAAAACGTGACTGGAAACCCATAGCCGCTCTGGCTTAGCGCGGCTTTTTTGCTGATCAAGTCGCAAGTTGGCACAAAACAAGTGATCTTGCTGTGAGGTCACCGCGTAACCCGGGTGATGCTGATTGAAGCATTCTAACCTAGGGAGATTAACATATGTTCCGCAAACTCGCCGCCGCTGGTGTCGCCTCGATCCTGTTCAGCACAACCGCTTTGGCCGATGGTCACGGTAAAGACATTGTGGACACAGCTGTCGCCGCTGGCAGCTTTGAAACACTTGTCGCTGCAGTGCAGGCCGCCGAACTGGTGGACACGCTGAAAGGCGAAGGTCCGTTCACAGTGTTTGCCCCAACCGATGATGCGTTTGCGGCTTTGCCTGAAGGCACTGTAGAAGACTTGCTGAAGCCGGAAAACAAGGAACAGCTGGTCGCCATTCTGACCTACCATGTTGTGCCAGGTAAGGTCATGTCAGGTGATCTGAGCGACGACATGACCGCCGCAACCGTTCAGGGCGGCGACATCACAATCGATCTGGATTCTGGTGTGATGGTCAATGACGCCAACGTGGTACAGGCCGACATCGAGACAAAGAACGGCGTGATCCATGTGATCGACAAGGTGATCCTGCCTGCGTCGTAAGGGAACTACCGGACACGGCCCAGGATGTGGGCCGTGTTCACACCTTCAGGACCGCACCGGGGTTCATGATGCCCTGCGGGTCCAAAGCTGCCTTGATGGCCCGCATCGCGCTCAGCTTGACCGGATCGCCATAGCGCTCCAGATCGTCTGTCTTCAGACGCCCCACCCCATGTTCAGCACTGACCGAGCCGTCATAGGCGTCAACCAGATCATGCACCGCTTGTTTGATCGCACCGCGTTGATCATCAAATTCTGATCGGCTGTGCCCTTTGGGTGGAAATACATTGTAATGCAGGTTGCCATCTCCAAGATGCCCAAAGCAATTGATCCGGTACGGGCCAAGTTCAGCGATCATCTTTCCACCTTCGCGAATGAAGTCAGGAATTCTGGAAATCGGGACCGAAATATCATGGCTCGAAACCGAGCCGACCAGACGATTGGCCTCGGGGATGCGTTCGCGTACCGCCCAAAGCTCAGCACGCTGCGCCTCGCTTTGCGCAATCACGCCATCCTGAACCTGCCCGCGATCTTCGGCGGTGACAAAAAGATCCTCCAGCGCACCTGAAGATGATTGGCCAGCGGCCAGACCCAGCTCGATCAGCACACACCACTCCGGCGGGGTGCTGAACGGTTGGCGGACTTCGGGAAGAACATCTGACAGGAAATCAAGACCTTGCCGGTGTATCAGCTCAAAGGCACTGACAGTCTCACCCACCTGATCCCTCGCCAGCGCCAGCAGGTCGATGGCCGCCTCTGGCGAAGCGACCTGAAACATGGCCGTGCCCTGAACTGCAGGCTTGGGAAACAACTTGAGGGACGCGGCCGTGATAATGCCCAACGTACCCTCTGCCCCGATCAGAATGTTGCGCAGATCATAGCCGGTGTTGTCCTTTCGCAATCGGCTGAGCCCATGCCAGATCTCACCATTAGGCAGCACCGCCTCAAGCCCCAGACACAGATCGCGCGCGTTGCCATAGCGGAGTACGTTGACGCCCCCGGCATTGGTCGACAAATTGCCCCCGATCCGGCAGGACCCCTGCGCCGCCAACGACAGCGGAAACAACCGACCCGCCGCGTCGGCTGCGGCCTGCACGTCTTGCAGAATAGCTCCGGCTTCAGCGACCAGGGTGTTTTCATTCGGAAAAACAGCCCGAATGGCTGTCATGCGCTCCAAAGAGATCAGCAAAGGCACCGGACCTTCCGACATCACTTGTCCACCGACCAGCCCCGTGCCACCGCCATACGGCACAATCGGAACCTGTGCGTCCGCAGCCAGCTTCACAAGCGCCGCCACCTCTTCTGTGCTGTGCGGCATGGCCAACAAGCCGATTTTCCCGACAAACCGCCCGCGCGGCTCTTCCAGATATCTGTCCTCGACCGGGCGCAGCACTTTGTCGCCCAACGTCGAATGAATCAAGTCTGCAAAATGGTCATCAGCGGGGTTCAAGCTCATATGCCTTCAATGCCCAAGCAATGCGGCTACGGCAAGTCCTATTCCAGATCGATCAGATACTGCGGTTCCAGCACGATCACTGTCGGGCGGTCCGGAAGGTCTCGCAAAGACACGGTGATTTCTGACACCCCGTTGCGCTCGACCGGAAATGTATCACGAATATCGATCAGAAACCGATCCAGCGAGAACCCCGAGAACCAGTGCATCGGAATAATCACCGAACTCTTCAACCGCTTCAAAACCGAGATCATGTCCGGCAAGGGCATCGTGGTCCCCCCGTCAACCGCGGCCATGACCACATCCAACCGCCCCAAAGCGGCAAACTGTTCGTCTGATGGCACATGATGCAGATGACCCAGATGACCAATACACAGCCCCTCGACCTCGAACACAAAGATCGAGTTCCCGCGCTCCTCGACCCCGCCATAGGCTGACCGGATATCGGTCGAAACGTTGCGCACCAGAAGTTCACCAAGGTCAAGATGATGCTCTATGCCCTGCCCGAATTCACCCCATCCCGGCAGAACATGCGGTATCGCCGGATCGGGGTTGGCCGTCCAGTGAGTAGAATGGGCGTGGTTCATCGTCACGACATCGGGGATCAAATCCGCGCTGCCGATGAACCCGGTGAAGTCAGTCACGGCATTCAGCCCACCCCGTGTCTGGATCAGAAACGACGCGTGCGCGATGTAGCTGATCCGCACAGAAAATTCCGGCACCGGATCTTGCCAAGCCGCTTTGTGAAGATACTCAATTCCCGGCGCGGCATCAGCAATGGCGATGCAATGGCTTGGCCGCCGCTCCTGCGCCGCAGCCCCACCCGAAATCACCATCATTGCTGCAATCAACCAGCGCATAACCCAAGTGTAGCGCAGAACGCGCCCATGTCATGCCCCTTGTTCATCTGGCCTAAAATACCTCGGGGGAGGCGCGGCGTGCCGCGACGGGGGCAGCGCCCCCTAGCCCGCGTCGGTTTTCCCGCGCCGGTCGGATCGCAGGCTGGCATACAGAACATGTGTCCGCCATCGTCCGTTGATCTGCAGGTAAGACTGCGCCACACCTTCATATTTGAAGCCCGAGCTTTCCAGCAACCCGCGCGACGCTTGGTTTTCCGGCAAGCACGCGGCTTCGATCCGGCTCAGATCCAGACGGGTAAAGGCGTGATGGACCATGGCCCCAATTGCCTCGCGCATGTACCCTTGCCGGGCAAAAGCCTGACCGGTCCAATATCCCAGAGTACCCGCCTGAGCGGGACCCCGCCTTATATTGTCCAGCGTGATAGCCCCTACCAGAACATCATCGTCGCGGCGAAACAGAAACAGCGGTATCGCTGTGCCACTGGCGACCGAACGCTGCGCCCAATACACCCGATTGGTAAAAGACTTGCGGCTTAGATGATCGCTGGCCCAGACAGGTTCCCACGGCGTCAGATAGTCTTTTGAAGACCGCCGCAAAGCGGACCAGGTATTGAAGTCGGAATGTACAGGCGGGCGCATGCTAAGCCGCGCGGTTTCGAGTTTCAGCTTGCGTCTGCCCAACAGCATCACGCCGCCCGCCTCTCCTGCAGTTCGGCCAAACTTGGCGCGCCATACACTGGCCCATAAAGCGCCAGCGCCGCTGGAGCTTGTACAGCCATGGTTTCTGCAAAGTCTCTCACATCTTCGGTGCCGACCGCATCGATCTTGGCAACGGTATCCTCAAGCGAGGGCACTCTACCCCAGATTTGCACCAGCCGCGCCAAACGTTCTGCCCGGTTTGATGGGCTTTCCAGTCCCATCAACATCCCGGCCTTCATCTGGGCGCGGGCACGGGCGACCTCTTCTGCGCTCATGTCCTCGGCTGCGCGCTTCATCTCGTCGATTGTGATTGTCGCCAATTCACCAACCTGATCTGCCGAGGTTCCCGCATAGATCGTGGTTGTACCGGTATCCGCGTAGGCACCGGTCTGAGCAAAGATTGTGTAGCACAGCCCGCGTGTTTCCCGCACCTCCTGGAACAAGCGTGAGGACATGCCGCCGCCCAAAGCGGTCGAATAAATCTGCGCCGTATAAATCGCATCGTCGCGGTACCCGGGGCTTTCCAGCGCCAGTGCAAAGTGCGCCTGCTCCAGCTCTTTCTCTTGCCGTGCCTCACCCCCGGTGAACCGGGCAGCTTCCGGGATCAGGCCCTTGCGCGGCTGTAGATGCCCGAACATCTCTTCGGCCATTTTCATCAGCGCATCGTGATCCACGGAACCTGCAGCCGACAGGATCATCTGCTCGGGGCCGTAATGCTCGGCTACAAAGCCAGACAGATCCTCGCGTGAGAACGCACTGACCTTTTCGGTTGGCCCCAGAATTGTCCGGCCCAAGGGCTGGTCGTGATAGCTCTGCTCTTGTAGCCAGTCAAAGATGACATCGTCCGGGGTGTCATAGGCCTGCCCGATCTCTTGCAGGATCACCCCGCGCTCGACCTCGATCTCACGCGGATCGAAAACCGGGTTCAGAACGATGTCGCCGATCACATCCATGGCCAGCGCGACGTCGTCCTTCAGAACACGCGCATAGTAGGCCGTCACCTCGCGCGAGGTATAGGCGTTGATATAGCCTCCTACATCCTCGATCGCTTCGGCGATTTGCAGCGCAGAACGACGCTCGGTTCCCTTGAACGCCATGTGTTCAAGGAAATGCGCGATGCCGTTTTGTTCGATCCGCTCGTGCCGCCCACCGGCGGTCACCCAGATACCGATGGCCGCTGATTGCAGCCCCGGCATATGTTCACTGACGATACGAAAGCCGTTCTTCAGTTGGTCTTGTCTGACAGTCACTCGGCAATATGCCCTTTGATATGATCCTCGAGGGCACCCAGATCATTTGCAATGCGGGTCACCCGTTCCGGACGTTCATACAGATCAGACATGCGGGATGGAAGAGGCGGATGCACGTCGCTCGCCTTCTCGACCGCAGCTGGGAATTTTGCAGGGTGCGCAGTAGCCAGAGTGATCATCGGCACGTCAGACGCCCGGTGCTCTTCCGCAACCTTTATACCAATGGCAGTATGCGGGCAAACCAGTTCCGCACTGTGCGCCAGCGTGTGCTTGATCGTCGCCAGCGTCTCGTCTTCGGACACGCGTCCCGAGTCGAAACTTTCGCGCAGCGCTTCCATCGCGCCCTGGCTGACGTTGAAGCCGCCATTCTTGAGCTCGTCCATCAACTGAGCGACCGCGCTGCCATCCTCGCCATAAGCGTAGTACAATGCGCGCTCAAAGTTCGAGCTGACCTGAATGTCCATTGAGGGGCTGATCGAGGGGATGGTATCTCCCTTGAAGTACCCTTCACCACTCAAACAGCGGTGCAGGATATCGTTCTGGTTGGTCGCCACCACCAACCGATCAATGGGCAGGCCCATCCGCTTGGCCAGATAGCCAGCGAAGATGTCTCCGAAATTGCCGGTCGGCACGGTGAAGCTGACCTTGCGATGTGGCGCGCCAAGGCTGACGGCAGCCAAAAAGTAATACACGATCTGCGCCAGAACGCGGGCAAAGTTGATCGAGTTCACACCGGCCAATTTCACGCTGTCGCGGAAGTCGAAGTCGTTGAACATGTCCTTCAGCGCGGCCTGACAATCGTCGAAGTCTCCGTCAACTGCCAAAGCGTGCACATTGCTGTCCGCTGGTGTTGTCATCTGTCGCCGCTGCACTTCGGACACGCGGCCATGTGGGAACAGGATGAACACATCCACCGCATCTAGGCCCCGGAACGCCTCAATCGCGGCCGATCCGGTGTCGCCACTGGTCGCCCCCACGATGGTCACGCGGTCATTGCGGCGCTTCAAAGCCACCTGGAATAGCTGACCGATCAACTGCATCGCAAAGTCCTTGAATGCCAGCGTTGGCCCATGGAACAGCTCCAGCAGGAAGTGATTCTCGTTCAACTGCTTCAACGGTGCACGTGCGTCGTGACCAAAGCCTTCATACGCGCGGGCGATGATCGCCTTGAACTCATCCTCGGCAAACGAGCCGCTGACGTAAGGCCACATTACCCGGAACGCAATTTCTTCATAAGACAATCCGGCCAAGGCAGCGATTTCGCCTTGCGGCATGACCGGTATCTCAGCGGGCAGGTACAGGCCACCATCGCGGGCCAGACCGGTCAGCATCGCCTCTTCAAATGTTAGCTCAGGCGCTTGGCCACGGGTCGAGATGTATTTCATGTCGCGTCACTCCTAGAATTGGCACGGCTGCGCCACAGGAAGTATCCGGTCATCGCGGCCCAGACCAGAGCCAGACCAAACCAGGTGATTGCATATTGCAGGTGATCATTCGGGATGCCCGCCGTATCAACCGGCAAGGGCGTAACGTTCGGGTCGGTTTGCGACCGGGCGATCAACAGAACAGGTTCGGCCCCCAAAGCAGCGGCCAGGTTCGGTACGTCGCGGGCGAACCAGATATTGGCATCGATGTCCGCCTCGGGCGTGTAACTGTCGATCTCATCCGGCCAATGAAGATTCCCGGTAATTTCCATCGGGCCGGTCAAACGCTCGGTGTCTTTGGCTGTCGTTGGAACAAAACCCCGATCCACCAAAATTGTGCGGTCCCCGGCGGTGAAAGACTGGATGATGCGATACCCCGCCCCTACCTGTTTCACAGAGACTAGCACGTGGATTTCCCCCGGCTCCATATCGCCCGAAACGGTGACTGGCAGGTATTTGTCGGTGTCTTCTGACACCTGCGCTGGCAAATCCACAGGATCCGCCGAGATGCGGCTTTCAATCTCGGCCAACACCTCTTGTTTCCATGCCAGACGCTGCACTTGCCAAATGCCAAGCGACAGCAACACGCCCAGACCGGCGAGAGCGAAGATCAGCAGGAACAGAATGCGGCGCATGGCGGGATCAGACCTCGTTGCAGGAACCGGCGTCTTGTTAAGGGCGGAGCGGACGAAAAAGCAACCACGCAATTGTATGGGGCGCAATCTTGTGCCCGGAACAGAGAAAAAGCCGCCCCAAAAGGGCGGCTTTTGCAATTGGATTCACCCGCAGGTCTTACAGGAACGGAGCCTGACCCCAGATGTAGACGGCGAAGAACAGGAACAGCCAGACAACGTCAACGAAGTGCCAATACCAGGCTGCCGCCTCAAACCCGACGTGTTTTTCGGGTGTAAAATCACCGCGCAGTGCCCGGATCAGACAGACCGTCAGGAAGATTGTTCCGATTATCACATGTGCACCATGGAAGCCGGTCGCCATGAAGAAGTTCGAATAGAACTGGTCGCCACCAAACACCCAGCCTTCATGCGCCAGCAGCTCGTAGTATTCGTAAGCCTGCAGCAGCGTGAACAGCAAACCCAACACGATACCAATGGCCAGACCGTTTATCAGTGCCTTGCGGTCGTTGTCATGCACAAGCGCGTGGTGCGCCCAGGTGATCGCACAGCCCGACAGCAGCAGAACCAGAGTGTTGATCAGCGGCAGGTGGAACGGATCAACCGCGTGGATGTCTGGCTGGATGTATTCAGTGCCGGCATAGTCGTACATCGGGTACATGCGATGTTTGAAGAACGACCAGAACCAGGCGAAGAAGAACATCACCTCGGACATCACGAACAGGATAAAGCCATAACGCAAACCGATGCGCACAACCGGGGTATGATCGCCCTGACGGCTCTCGACAACAACGTCCGACCACCAGGCAAACATGCAGTACAGGACGGCGACAAATCCGCCCCAGAACATGAACGATGTGAT
>NZ_JBXWSB010000086.1:0-20696 GCF_059613205.1 Ruegeria sp. BHSB064 | reverse complement strand
GGTGCAAGTACGCGACCAACCTGCCAGCTGAGCGCAACATCCAGCGGAGCATTGGCCAGGATGGGCTGCAACCGCCCCTGTTCCAAGGCGTCTTGGGCAAGGGCCGCTGGGTTCATACCCCATCCCAGCCCGGCAATCGCTGCCTCCACGAACCCGTTCGAGGATGGCAGGAAATGAAATGGCGGCGACAGATGGCCAGCAACGTATTGCGACAGCCATGCCTTTTGCAGACCATCCTTTTGGTTGAAAACCAGACAGGGCGCTTTGCCCAGCGTGTCCTCATTCACGCCGTCCTTGAACCACGTGTTGATGAAGGCAGGGCTGGCTGTGGGCAGGTATCGCAGCACACCCAGCGCCGTTACGTCACACCCTGTCACGGGACGCCCGCCCACAGTGACGGCTGCGCTGACCTCACCGCGTTTCAGCCAATCTGCCGAATGGTCCTGGTCGTCAACGACTAAATCGAACAGCATGTCGGGCACTTGCACCATTGCATCGATAAACCATGTGGCCAGAACATCGGCGGGCACCGCGATGCGAACCCGCGCGGATCGCGGATTCTGTTCCAACGCCAATTCGCGGGCCAATTGTGCCTCAAGAAGACCGACATCCTCGGCATAGCGGGCAATACGCAGCCCTGCGGGCGTTCCGGTGCAAGGCGTAACCCGATGGATCAACGATGCACCGACCCGATCCTCCAGCGCTTTGATCCGCTGGGAAACTGCAGAAGGCGTGACAGCCAGTTCCGCAGCCGCAGCTTCAAAGCTCCCAAGGCGCAGGATGGCGGATAATGCGGACAGTTGGTTTGGATCCAGCAGCATTAGAGTTTCTTAAGTCAGAGCAGAATCTTTAATTTGATAGGTCACGCCAAGGGGCTTAGTCAACGCTTGGAAAGGTTCAGGAGGTCCCATGCCAACATCCATGATTGCCGGTTTTGCACTGGGTTTCAGCCTGATCCTTGCGATCGGTGCGCAAAACGCCTTTATCCTGCGGCAGGGATTGCGACGCGAGCACGTCTTCATTCTGTGCCTGACCTGCGCGGTGTCCGATGCTGTATTGATCGGCGCGGGCGTGGCTGGTTTTGGCACTCTGGCGCAGGCGGTGCCGTGGTTCGAAACCGTGATGCGCTATGGCGGGGCCGCGTTCCTGACCTGGTATGGGCTGCGCAGCCTTGGCTCGGCCTGGCAGGGCGGCGCGGTGATGGAGATCGGCAATGGTCAGCGCACCAGCTTGAAAACCGCGCTTCTAACGGTGCTCGCCTTCACCTGGCTGAACCCGCATGTCTATTTGGACACCGTCGTGCTGATCGGTTCAATCTCGGCGCAGTATGACGACCGTCTGGGGTTTGCACTGGGCGCAATGACGTCCAGCTTTGTCTTCTTCTTCTCGCTGGGATACGGCGCAGGCGTTCTGTCGCCTGTTTTTACCCGCCCGCAGGCGTGGCAGGTGCTGGATGCCGGGATTGGCGTTGTCATGTTGGGCATTGCACTGAAACTTGTTGTCATGTGAAGGGTTGTTCCTGACCGGGTTTCGGTGTTCAACCTAAGCCATGACTTCAAACGCCGTTTCGTCCCGCCCCATAGCAGGCATGTTCTGGATGTTTTCCGCCGGGCTGTCCTTTGTTGTGATGACGGCTTTGGTGAAGTCCTTGGGGACGACCATGAACCCGATTCAGGCCGCGTTTCTGCGATATGCGTTGGGGCTGGTATTCTTGCTTCCGGCTCTGCGGTCGATCATGGCTACGCGGCTGACGCCCCGTTTGTTGACGCTGTTCGGCGTGCGGGGTGTGGTTCATGCTGTTGCGGTGATGCTGTGGTTCTTTGCCATGACGCAGATCCCGTTGGCTGAAGTCACGGCCATGAACTACATGACACCCGTCTACGTGACTTTGGGGGCAGCCTTGTTTCTGGGAGAAAAACTTGCCTTTCGACGGATCGCAGCAATTCTGGTTGCTTTGGGCGGGGTGTTGATCATCCTGCGACCGGGTTTCCGAGAGGTGTCTCCGGGACATCTGGCGATGCTCGGCACAGCCTTGATGCTGGGCGGTTCGTACCTGCTGGCTAAACTGTTGGTACGCGATGTGCCACCTTCGGTTGTTGTGGCGCATCTTTCGATTTGGGTAACACTGGCACTGATCCCCTTTGCAGTGGCGGTCTGGACTCAGCCCAGCCTGCGCGATCTGGGGGTTTTGTTTCTGGTGGCCTGTTTTGCAACCGCCGGGCATTATCTCATGACTCTGGCATTGCAAGCCGCGCCCGTGGCTGTCACGCAGCCGGTCACATTTCTTCAGTTGATCTGGGCCACATTGTTGGGCGCTGTTGTGTTCCATGAAAGCGTTGATATCTGGGTCGTTGCCGGTGGCACTTTGATCCTGTGTGCCGTCAGTTTCATCTCATGGCGCGAAGCAGTGCTGAACCGCCGAGACTTGACGCCTCCGAGCATTGCGCCGAAGCTATGAGGCAAGTCTAACCGTCTCTTTCATTGATTGACGAGTCAATAAAAAACTCCTAATTTGGGGTCGTAACGCCTGTTCAGGGGGGAATGATGCCAAAAGTAGGAATGGAGCCGATCCGCCGGGATGCAATTGTCCGTGCCACGATTGCAGAATTGGGCGTGCAGAAATCCCTTGATGTGACAGTCAGCCAGATTGCGAAACGCGCGGGTATGTCCAGTGCACTCGCACATCACTATTTTGGCGGCAAGGATCAGATTTTCCTGGCGGCCATGCGTCAGATCCTGACGGATTTTGGCGAGGAGGCGCGTGCCAAATTGAAAGCGGCCGCGCCCGAGGAGCGAGCAAAGGCAATCATTCAGGCGTGCTTTGCCCCCTCATGTTTCACACCAGACGTGATTGCAGCTTGGATGACCTTTTATGTTCTGGCGCAGACCAATGATGACGCGCTGCGCCTATGGCAGGTCTATCAGGCGCGCATCCGTTCGAACCTTATTGATGCGCTGCGCCCCAAAATGCAGGATCCGGTAGAGGCGGCCGAAAACATGATCGCTCTGATCGACGGGCTATACATCCGAGCGGCTCTCAGCGCCCCGGAGGAACCGCAATTGGCGGTGAACCACGCAATGCGTGTGCTCAACACTCTGCTCGAGGCTGAAAAATGACAAAACCGAACATTCTGATCCTGATGGTGGATCAGCTGAACGGAACCCTCTTTCCCGATGGTCCCGCAGATTGGTTACATGCTCCGAACCTGAAGAAACTGGCCGAGAAGTCGACGCGGTTTGCCAATGCCTACACAGCCTCGCCGTTATGCGCGCCGGGGCGGGCCAGCTTTATGTCTGGCCAACTGCCTTCGCGCACCGGCGTCTATGACAACGCAGCTGAGTTCCGCAGCGACATCCCCACCTACGCGCACCACCTGCGCCGGGCCGGATATTATACCTGCCTGTCCGGCAAAATGCATTTCGTCGGCCCCGACCAGATGCACGGGTTCGAGGATCGTCTGACCACTGACATCTACCCGGCCGATTTCGGCTGGACCCCAGACTATCGCAAACCGGGAGAGCGGATCGACTGGTGGTATCACAACATGGGCTCCGTGACGGGCGCAGGCGTTGCAGAAATCTCGAACCAGATGGAGTACGATGACGAGGTGGCCTACAACGCCAAGGCCAAGCTCTACGATCTGGCGCGCGGCAAGGATGATCGCCCTTGGTGTGTGACCGTTAGCTTCACCCATCCGCATGATCCATATGTGGCCCGCCGCAAATACTGGGATTTGTACGAGGATTGTGAGCATCTTCTGCCCGAGGTCGCTGATATTGGCTACGACAATCAGGACCCGCACGCCAAGCGGATATTCGACGCCAATGACTGGCGCAGTTTCGACATCACCGAAGAAGACATCCGCAAATCCCGCCGCGCCTATTTCGCCAATATCTCTTATCTGGACGACAAGATCGGTGAGATCATCGAAGTGTTGGAAACGACCCGGCAAGAGGCGATCATCCTGTTTGTCTCGGATCACGGTGACATGCTGGGCGAACGCGGCCTGTGGTTCAAAATGAACTTCTACGAAGGTTCCGCGCGTGTGCCGTTGATGATTGCGTCCCCCGACCTGCCTGCCGGGCGGATCGATACGCCGGTTTCCACGATCGATGTAACGCCGACTCTTGGCGCCTTGGCCGGTGTCGATATGGATGAAATCGCACCTTGGACAGATGGTGAAAACCTCGTGCCGCTGGCGAAAGGTGGTGAGAGAGCCGCGCCCGTGGCCATGGAATATGCGGCCGAGGCATCTTATGCGCCGCTGGTGTCGCTGCGCTATGGCAAGTGGAAATACAACCGCTGCGCGTTGGACCCGGACCAGCTTTTTGATCTTGAGGCCGACCCGCACGAACTCACCAATCTTGCAGACAAACCCGAACACGCGGGTACCCTGCAAACCTTGCGCGCAAAATCCGAGGCCCGTTGGGATCTGGATCGCTTCGACGCCGACGTCCGCGCCAGTCAGGCGCGCCGCTGGGTCGTGTACGAAGCGCTGCGGCAAGGTGGCTATTACCCATGGGATTACCAGCCGCTGCAAAAAGCATCGGAACGCTACATGCGCAATCACATGGATCTGAACGTCGTAGAGGAAAACGCTCGGTTCCCGCGCGGAGAGTAACCTCTTCATCTTTTTGAAAATACTCCCGCCGGAGGCATTCAGCCTCGGCGGGTCAGGAGTTGTGGAAATGGAAGCAGATTTTGTCATCGTAGGCGCGGGCTCGGCCGGATGTGCGATGGCCTACCGTTTGAGCGAAGCCGGGGCTTCGGTTCTGGTGATCGAACACGGTGGGACAGACGCGGGACCGTTCATTCAGATGCCAGCCGCGTTGAGCTATCCGATGAACATGTCGCGTTACGACTGGGGCTACCAGTCCGAGCCCGAGCCGCACCTGAACAACCGGCGTCTGGCTTGTCCGCGTGGCAAGGTGATCGGCGGCTCGTCCTCGATCAATGGAATGGTCTACGTTCGCGGCCACGCACGTGACTTCGATACCTGGGCCGAGATGGGCGCAGATGGCTGGTCGTATGCTGATGTCCTGCCATACTATAAACGCATGGAAAGCTGGCACGACGGGGGTCACGGTGGTGATCCGGCATGGCGTGGCACGAATGGTCCGCTTCATGTCTCGCGCGGTCCACGCGAAAACCCCTTGTTCAAAGCGTTCGTCGATGCGGGTCAACAGGCCGGATACGAGGTTACGGGCGACTATAACGGCGAAAAGCAGGAAGGCTTTGGCCCGATGGAACAGACCGTCTGGAAAGGACGGCGTTGGTCGGCGGCGAATGCCTATCTGAAACCGGCGCTCAAGCGCGACAATTGCGATATCGTACGGGGCCTGGCGTCTCGGGTCGTGATGGAAAACGGGCGCGCCACCGGGGTGGAGCTGATCCGCGGCGGCAAGTCTGAAGTCATCAAAGCCCGGCGTGAGGTTGTTCTGGCAGCGTCCTCGATCAACTCGCCCAAGCTTTTGATGTTGTCCGGCATCGGTCCGGCCGCGCATCTGGCCGAGCACGGGATAGACGTTGTTGCAGATCGACCGGGCGTTGGTGCCAACCTGCAGGACCATCTGGAGCTGTATATACAGCAAGCCTCGTTGCAGCCGATCACGCTGTATAAGCATTGGAACCTGTTCAGCAAAGGTCTGATCGGGGCACAATGGCTATTCACAAAAACCGGTCTGGGAGCGTCGAACCAGTTTGAAAGCGCGGCCTTCATCCGGTCGAAACCTGGCGTGGAGTACCCAGATATTCAGTACCACTTCCTGCCCATCGCGGTCCGTTATGACGGGCAGGCGGCAGCGGAAGGCCACGGGTTCCAGGCGCATGTCGGTCCGATGCGGTCTCCGTCGCGAGGGGCGGTGACTCTGCGGTCCGCTCAAGCTGCGGACGCGCCGGTGATCAAGTTCAACTACATGAGCCATGACGAGGATTGGGAAGATTTCCGCACCTGTATCCGTCTGACCCGAGAAATCTTTGGCCAAGACGCATTTAAGCCTTATGCAGGCAAAGAAATCCAACCGGGTGCCGCCGTTCAAACAGATGAAGAGCTGAACGCCTTTATCGCAGAACATGCCGAAAGCGCTTATCACCCCTGTGGCACCTGTCGGATGGGGCGCGCGGATGACAAAGACGCCGTGGTTGATCCCGAAGGCCGTGTGATCGGTGTGGATGGGCTGCGTGTTGCGGACAGCTCGATCTTTCCTCAGATCACCAACGGTAACCTCAACGCGCCGTCGATCATGGTGGGCGAGAAAGTGTCGGATTCCCTGCTGGGCAAAGACCCGCTGCCCAAAGCCAACGACCGGCCTTGGATCCACCCGAACTGGGCGACGGCACAACGTTAACCTTTTGACGTGCCCCCGGTTGAATATGCGTGATTTCAGGCGCATATCGGGGGCATGTTAAGGATTTGTTTAGCTTTTGTTCTGTTTCTGCCATGTGTGTCACTGGCCGCAGAACGTCTTTCTGGCCAGGTTCATGTGATTGATGCCGATACTTGGGAAGTTGGCGGTATCCGGGTTCGCCTGCATGGAATCGATGCGCCCGAGCTGGATCAATCCTGTCAGGATGCCGAAGGATCAACGTGGCCATGCGGTGCCTGGGTGACGCAGGAGGTTCGCCAGCTATTCCAAGGAAAAACAGCGTCGTGCATGCCGTTGGACCGCGATCGATATGGTCGGGTTGTCGCAAAGTGTATGTTCGAGGCGCAAGATGCAGCCGATCAACTGGTGCGGCTGGGTTTGGCCTTTGCCTATCGCAAGTATTCACATGCCTATGAAAGCGCTGAGCAAGACGCAAAGGCGCGAAGTGTTGGGCTGCATCAGCAGCAGATTCAAGTACCTTGGGTGCATCGCGCCGCCAGGAGGTCCGCTTCATCAGACGAGTGTCGGATCAAAGGGAATATCTCTGCCAAGGGCGAAAAGATATACCACATGCCGGGCCAGGCCTTTTATGCCAAGACCCGGATTAGTACGTCCAAAGGCGAGCGTTGGTTCTGTTCTGCCGCTGCCGCCCGCGCCGCAGGATGGCGTGCGTCGCGACGCTGAAATTTGCATGAAAACTGCATGAAATTGATCCGCGTCAAAGCGGGTTCTCATGGGCGCGACTACGACTGATTTGCAACGACTTATTATGGAGCGAACAGATATGTCCCACACCCCGCATGAACTGGCTGAAGAGTTCCCGGACAAAGTTGAATTGATGAGCCAGCTCAAGCAATCGGACGCGCATTTTGCCCGGCTGGCCGACGAGTATCACGAAATCAACCGCGTGGTTCATCGCTCAGAAACAAATGTCGAACCGATGGAAGATCTGGCTGAGGTTGAGCTGCGCAAAAAGCGTGCCGCCTTAAAGGATGAGATCTGGTCGATCCTGTCCAAAGCCTAAGCCAAGAGATGGGGGCTCTGCCCCCGTCGCGGCCTGGGCCGCGACTCCCCCGAGGTATTTTGGGCCAGGTGAAGATCAGGTGACTTCGTAGGGCAGGGTGCCGCGCATATGGGTGTCGATGCTCAGGCGGCGTTCCAGTGGAGGAACCGAGCGCTGGTGGCAGGTTTGCCGTTCGCAGATGCGGCAAGAAATGCCGATCGGTTCGTATGCGCTGGCGTTATTGATATCGAGATTGTCGGCATAGACAAGCGCCGGGGCGTGGCGCACTTCGCACCCCAATGCGATCGCATAGCGCCTGACAGGTGCGCCGAAGGACCCGCCTGACTTTGACACGTCCCGTGCAAGAGAAATATAGCGAACCCCATCTGGCGTTTCTGCCAGTTGGCGAAGAAAATGCCCCGGCGTTTCAAAGGCGCGGTGCACGTTCCACAACGGACACGCGCCACCGAACCGCGCAAATTGCAGGCGCGTGGCCGAGTGTCGTTTGGTAATCGTGCCAGCCTGATCCACCCGGACAAAAAAGAAAGGGATACCTTTTGCTCCGGGGCGCTGAAGCGTTGATAGCCGATGGGCAATCTGCTCGATTGACGCTCCGAACCGATTGCTTAGCAGTTCCAGATCGTGGCGCTCTTCTTGCGCGGCGGTCAGGAAGGCGGAATATGGCATCAATGACGCGCCCGCGAAATAGTTGGCAAGGCCGATCTTTGCAATCGACCGGGCCTCGTCGCTTTGGAACTTTGCAAAATCCAGCGTTGCTTCCAACAGCTTGTCCTGGCTGATCAACGCAACCTGCAACAGCAATTGGAACACTTGGGTTTGAGGTGCCGCGCGCGAGGACAGGCGCAGTATTTTGCTTTCTGCATCGTAACTGCGCAGTGGGTCCATATCTGAAAAAACGACTTGTATGCCGCGCTCTGACAGGCTGTTCAGGGCGGCCTGCCGTATCCCTCCGGGGCCGTCCGCGCGGTTGGCGAACAGTTCTGCCGCTCTGTCCACAGCGTCGATATAGTTGTCGCAGTAATGAAAGAAATCGCGCACTTCTTCCCACGGGCTGGCCTGAATACGGGCATCTTCGCGCCCCAAGGCTTCGTCCAGTGACGCAAGGCGTTCGTGTGTCTGGCGGTAGGTTTTGTGTAACTCGATAAAGGCACGCGCCAAGGCCGGGGCGTTTGATGCGGTCAGGCGCAGATCAGCCAATGGAGGTTGGGCATCGGCGAATACCGGGTCGGCCAATGCCTCACGCATGTCAGATACAAGCCGTTCGCTGTCGCCGGTGCTTAGTTCGGTCACGTCCATGCCGAATTCCTGCGCCAGGGCTAAAACAACCGTTGTCGAAATCGGTCTGTTGTTATTCTCCATCTGGTTCAGGTAGGGCAGGGAAACACCCAGTTTGGCTGCGAATTCACGCTGGGTCAGAGTCAGACGTGTGCGCATCTCGCGGAGCTTTGCGCCCGCATAGAGTTTTTGAGTTGCCATTGGGGGCCTTTGCAAGTTTCCTAAATCCGAAGACTAACTTTGCAAAGTGGCCCGTGCAAGCGTTTAGAGCCCCAGTTGTCGTTCCCGCCGAATGACTGCCGCAATCGCACAAATGGCTAAAAAGGCAGTTGCCAGCATCAACCACAAAAGAGGCATCGCGCCGGTCTCGTGCGTCAACAGCGCACCGGCCAAGGCACTTAGCCCTGCGCCGCCGCCCAACATTATGGCACCGCTCAAGCCTGATGCGGTTGCCGCCAGGTGCGGGCGGACAGACAGTGAGCCGGCGGTTGCATTAGGAATGACCATGCCGTTTCCGATGCCGACAAAGGTCATGAGCCCAAAGAAGCTGAGCGCTGTTCCGCTGCCCACAAGAAAAAGCGATGCCGATAACGCGACGCCGAAGGCGTTTAACAGGCTGCCCCAAAAAACCATGCGATTCACGCCAACCCGCATAGAATAGCGCCCGCTGATGAAGTTCCCCGCGAAATATCCAACGGCAGGCGCGCCGAAATAGATACCAACTTGCGCGGCGCTCAGTCCGAATAATTCAGTTCCAATAAATGGCGCACCACCCAGATAAGCAAAGAACGCCCCCGACGAAAAGGCGCAGGCCAATGAATATCCCCAGAAGCGTGGCGAGGTCAGCAATTCGGGGTATTCTTTGAATTGCTGTACGAGTGATTTCCCACTTTTTGCTGCCGTCTCGCCAAAATCCGTAAAGGTCAGGAAAAGCGTCAAAGCGCCAATGGCGAATGGCAGCCAGAAATTTGCTTTCCAGCCGAACGCCTCTTCGAGAATACCGCCAATTGCAGGTCCGATCATGGGGACGACCGCCATACCCATGGTCACGTAACCGATCATCGATGCCGCCTGGTCTTGATCGTACATATCCCGCACGGCTGCGCGGCTTAATACGATACCTACAACAACGACTGCCTGACACATCCTGAAGATCAGAAATATCTCGGCGTTCGGCGCATATATGCATCCCAAAGTGGCCAGTAGGAAAAGCGCGAGGCCCCAAAGCAAAACAGGTCTGCGACCCGCCTTGTCGGCAATTGGGCCAATCACGATTTGCAAAACGGCGTTGATCAGCAGGTACAGGGCAATCGAGAGTTGCATGACCTTGTAATCGGTGTCGAAGTACAGGGCCATATTCGGCAGGCTGGGCAAGAACAGGTTCATGCTCAGGGCGGACAGACCCGAGAGCAAGACAAGTGTTGCCAATGTGGGTGGTGTGCGCTGTGTGGCGCCAGAGCTGAACTGCATAGTTCACATGTATAGCCATGGAATTTCGGAATGCCAGCCGTTGGAGAAAATCAGTCCGATACTTAGCTAATTTGCAGTTATCCAGAATGTTGTTGCTGATACTTTGCAAATTTGCCGAAAAGAACTTTGGATCAGGCTGTCTAACAGGTAGTGTCCGGTCAAATTTTAAAAGGGATACGCGTCATGAAGGACATCCTTTCCGAGTTGGAAAATCGCCGGGATGAGGCACGGCTGGGCGGTGGGCAAAGAAGGATCGATGCCCAACATTCACGCGGCAAACTGACAGCACGTGAACGGATCGAATTGCTGCTGGATGAAGGCAGTTTCGAGGAATTCGATATGTTTGTCAGCCACCGCTGTACTGAATTCGGCATGGAAAACCAAAAGCCTGCGGGCGATGGGGTCGTGACCGGGTGGGGCACAATCAACGGCCGTATGGTCTATGTGTTCAGCCAGGACTTTACCGTTTTCGGTGGGTCGCTCTCGGAAACCCACGCGCAGAAGATTTGCAAGATCATGGATATGGCGGTGCAGAATGGTGCGCCGATCATCGGGATCAACGACTCGGGTGGGGCGCGAATCCAGGAAGGTGTCGCGTCGCTGGCGGGGTATGCCGAAGTGTTCCAGCGCAACATTACGGCATCCGGCGTTGTCCCGCAGATCAGCTTGATCATGGGCCCCTGTGCCGGTGGCGCGGTTTACAGCCCGGCAATGACGGACTTTATCTTCATGGTCAAAGATTCGTCTTACATGTTTGTGACCGGCCCGGACGTGGTCAAAACGGTTACCAACGAGGTCGTGACGGCTGAGGAACTGGGTGGTGCGTCGACACACACCAAGAAGTCGTCGGTCGCGGATGCGGCGTTTGAAAATGATGTCGAGGCGTTGGCCGAAGTACGCCGGCTTGTGGATTTCCTGCCCCTCAACAATCGCGAGAAACCCCCGGTCCGTCCATTCTTTGACGAACCCGGACGGCTTGAGCCGTCGCTGGATACCCTGGTGCCGGACAATCCCAACACGCCCTACGACATGAAGGAACTCATCACCAAAGTGGCGGATGAGGGTGACTTCTACGAAATCCAGGAAGATTTCGCCAAGAACATCATCACCGGCTTTATCCGCCTGGAGGGTCAGACCGTCGGGGTCGTTGCCAACCAGCCGATGGTTCTGGCGGGATGTCTGGACATTGACAGCTCGCGCAAGGCGGCGCGCTTTGTGCGCTTCTGTGATTGTTTTGAAATCCCGATCCTGACCTTTGTGGATGTTCCGGGCTTCCTGCCGGGCACGCAGCAGGAATACAGCGGCGTGATCAAACACGGTGCGAAGCTGCTTTATGCCTATGGTGAGGCCACAGTGCCCAAAGTGACCGTGATCACGCGGAAAGCCTATGGCGGTGCCTATGTGGTTATGGCGTCCAAGCATCTGCGTGGTGATTTCAACTATGCCTGGCCCACAGCTGAAATCGCGGTGATGGGGGCAAAAGGTGCAACCGAAATCATCCATCGTGCGGATCTGGCGGACGCAGAAAAGACCGCACAGCATGTCGCAGATTACGAAGATCGGTTTGCCAACCCCTTTGTTGCGGCCGAGCGCGGCTTTGTCGATGAAGTAATCATGCCGCAATCGACCCGTCGTCGTGTGTCCAGAGCGTTCGCCAGCTTGCGCGGTAAGCAGCTAAAGAACCCGTGGAAAAAGCACGACAATATTCCGCTGTAACTGCGCTGGGGCGGTGCAGACCGCCCCGGTGTTCCTGTGCGTCGTCAGGCTAAAAAATGGGCAAAACCCGCTCAAAATTGAGGCGGAATTGACAAGAATCGGCAAATAGTTGAATGATCCGACCCATCAGACATAGAACAGCGCAGTTCACAAGTACTGCGCGTGCGATCCCGGAAGGAGGAGCTCGCCCTTGGCGGGTCCGGGATCGCGCCATTTGTCTGCTGTTCTGCGCGCTTTGTACTTCTGCCTTTGCTCAATCGGATGCCCAGCTGCCGGTGCCGTCTGGCCAGCCTGTGCATTTGGATGAAGTCTTGCTGGACAACAATCCGGGCGAGCTTTGGGTGCGCTTCCGTTTCATCGCCCCTAAGATTGGCGCGACGGTTGGGCGGATTACCTATGATGTTGCGTCGAAAGACATGGAGCATCTGTGCCAGATACTGGCTGTTCCTTATGTGGCCCAACATAACCTGCAGCCGGTGCGTGTTGTTATCTCGTTGTCCGACCGACCAGTGGAATTTGGCGATGCTGCCCCTGACGCGACGCAGTTTTTTGAAGCCTACCAGCTGGAGCAGTCCCGGTGTATCTGGGAGGGGCTTTGATCATGAGCTTTTACCGTCATGACCTCAGAGCATCTCAGATAAACGGTGCGGCTTTGGAGGTGCGCAACATGATCCCATCCCTTTTCGGGTTTGATTTTTCTTTGTCTGTAAGCGTCAAGCCTGGGGTATTGCCATGCTAAAGCATCGCGGATTCCCCGGACGTCTGACTGGCACAGATTTTCAGTTCACCATTCGCCGCGCCAATCCCAAGGGCGTGACGCCGTTGACCCGTCGGGAGCGGTTCCGCGATCGCAAGCCTGCGGATAAACGCGCGGACACAGCGTTCATGGAAGCGCTTTGGGCGCATTTCGGGGATCAGCCCTTCGAGCGGGGCAATCTGGATGCCGGTCGCCTGAGCTGGTTGTTCGGACGCGAAGTTGTGCCTGCAGAAGACCCGTTCAATCCGGCCAGCTATGATGCGCTTTTGGTCATCGATGTGGATGCGGCCCGCGCGTCCTTTCCCGAAATCATCGACGGAATGGGCTGACTGTGAAATTGGCTGCTACATATCAGCGTGCTGAACACGGTCTTGCAGGGGCCCTGCCCGAAACCGGGCAGGGTTTGTGTACTAGATCAAAAGTTCAGCTGGGCAGCCAACTGAACACGGTTGCCGTCAAAGGTCCGGCCTGTGGGCGCATCGTTCCGCTCACCATAGATGTACTCGGCGCTCAGCGTCAGATTGTCGGTCGCCTTGTAGAAAGCGTTGACATGGATCGTCTCCAGCTCGGTAAAGGACAAAGTGCCTGTCGAAGTGGGAAGATCGTAGTTCTCGCGACCGTACGCAATGCCGACATTCCACTTTGGACTCAGATCCTGTCTGAATTCGACGGTGTAGCCATCAACATCGTTCGCCTGCCCGCCGACAATCGCATCGCCAAGGCCGATCAGGTATGGTCCAAGCGCCTCGCCCGTTACATAGTTGACCTGAAACAGCCCGCCTTCCCATGGACGTATCGAGGCAGAGGCGGTGAAACCGGTTTGGTCAACTTCGACATTGCCGGAATTGGCTTTGCCGTAAAGAACTGCACCACGCGCAATGTAAGTACCATCGTTGTATTCAGCCGCAGCTGTCAGGACCGGGTCATCAGAGTTCGAACCGCTGACGTTTTCTTCCAGCGAAACAGCGAACTGAGCATTGCCTCCAAGCTGTCCCGTATATCGCAACTGTGGAACACGGGCGAAGGCAATCCCGACAGGGCCGTTGAATTCGACCGAGGTAGGATAGGTGTCCAGCGGCTGGAAGTTGGTCCAGTATTGGCCGATCAGGAACTGGTCGCCGATCGTGATGTTTGCGTGACGCACACGCAGTTCGGCGGTTCCACCCGAGCCGAACAGATCAAGCTCCAGCTGCCCCCCGATGTCTCCGATCCCACTTGGTGTGGTGGTGCGCAGGCCGATCCGCGATTGGCGCACGGTCGCCCCAAAGGTACCATCGGTCGCGGCAGACGGTTCACCGATGACGTTCACGAAGGCGGTATCGCCCTGATCGAATTCAAAGTCGTAGAAGAAGTCGGCCTTCACATAGCCGTAGACATCCAGAACGGTGCTGCCGATCTGAAAATCTCCGTTGGCGGGGCTGCTATTGGCGGATTCCAGCGCCTCGACCCGGTCGCGCAAAGCATCGAGTTCGGCCTGTGTCTGGGCATCCTGAGCGTAGGCAAGCGTGCTGGTCACACTAAGCGCCGAGGCAGCGAGCAGGAGTGCCTTCATTCGTGTCGTCGTCATGTGGGTGTTTCCTTGTGTGCGAGTGTGCCTGCGCACCGTTTCACGCAGCCTGCGACGACGGAAATCACGAGAATGGGACAAAAAAATTCAAATTTCTCAAGGAAATGTGCAATTCGACCTCGGAAAAATCACACCAAGGTGAACCGATCTGTCAACCATATGAATGTGAATGCTATTTTGCATCGCAGAAAAAAGTCGACGTGTGATGCTGCACCTGCAAATGACCGTTTTCACCGGGTGGGATGTAACGGCAATGTGACGGGAAAAAAGGGCATGGCTTCGGATTGCCAAAGACTTGAGATCGGCACGAACTTGCGCGGGCTCTCTCAGCGTGGGCAGAAACCAGCCGAGATAACGCTTGGAAACAATACAGTGTTTGATGGAGATATTATGCCGTGCAAAGTGAACGAGCCGTGCGGCTCTACTTTGCCTGCGCCGCACATGCACCTACTATTCCGTACCCCTTCCTTACGCGGACAGGCTTGTGTTCCCCACAAAACCCTGTCCGCGCTTTTCTTTTTACGGTCTACCGGCAAAAAGAGGCAAAAATCTGCACAAAACCTGCCTGCGCGCCCTTTGATATTGAATAACACGCCGCGTTTCGCGCATCAGAGCGCAAACGAAGCAAGACAACCAGAAGGGCAGTTACAATGCGAATCTCAAAACTCATCCTCGTTGCAGCGACCTGCGCGGGCTTGTCTGCCTGCGGCGACACCACAGGTGAACAGGCAATTCTTGGGGGCGGCGCCGGCGCAGTCGGTGCAGCCGTTCTCAACGCAGACCCGCTTGTTGGCGCGGCCGTTGGTGCAGCGGGCAACGTGCTTTACTGCAAAACGCAGAACAACTGTAACTAACGCATCTTTTTCGGGGCGTCTGTCGCCTCGTCCGTCATCGCGCATCACGCCGTCGTGGGGATCGCTCCCTGCGGCGGCGTTTTGCGTTTCCAGAACACCAAGCCAAAGGACGCTCCATGTTCAATAAGATCCTGATCGCCAACCGGGGCGAGATCGCCTGCCGGGTCATCAAGACCGCCCGCAAGATGGGTATCGGCACTGTTGCCATTTATTCGGATGCGGACAGACAAGCGCTGCATGTGTCGATGGCGGATGAAGCTGTGCATATTGGCCCGCCGCCGGCGAACCAGTCGTACATTGTGATCGATAAGGTCATGGATGCCATTCGCCAAAGCGGTGCGCAGGCGGTGCATCCGGGTTACGGGTTCTTGTCGGAAAACGCAAAATTCGCCGAAGCGCTGGAAGCTGAAGGCGTGGCCTTTGTCGGTCCCCCGAAAGGTGCAATCGAGGCGATGGGCGACAAGATCACGTCGAAGAAAATCGCTCAGGACGCAAACGTGTCGACGGTTCCGGGCTATATGGGGCTGATCGAGGATGCAGATGAGGCGGTCAAAATCTCGAATGAGATCGGCTACCCTGTCATGATCAAGGCCAGCGCCGGTGGCGGTGGTAAGGGCATGCGCATCGCGTGGAACGACGAAGAAGCGCGCGAGGGCTTCCAGTCGTCCAAGAACGAAGCTGCGAACTCGTTTGGGGATGACCGGATTTTTATCGAGAAATTCGTCACCCAGCCGCGTCACATCGAAATTCAGGTTTTGTGTGACAGCCATGGAAACGGGATCTATCTGGGCGAGCGGGAATGCTCGATCCAGCGCCGAAACCAGAAGGTAGTAGAAGAGGCACCGTCGCCTTTCCTTGATGAAGCAACCCGCAAGGCGATGGGCGAACAGGCCGTGGCGTTGGCCAAGGCGGTTGGCTATTCCAGCGCGGGCACGGTGGAATTCATCGTCGATGGGGAAAAGAACTTTTACTTCCTTGAAATGAACACCCGTCTACAGGTGGAACACCCGGTCACCGAGCTGATCACAGGCGTCGATCTGGTGGAGCAGATGATCCGTGTGGCAGCAGGTGAGCCTTTGTCGATCACGCAGGAAGACGTGACACTGACTGGTTGGGCCATTGAAAACCGCTTGTATGCGGAAGATCCCTATCGCAACTTCTTACCGTCGATTGGTCGTCTGACCCGGTATCGCCCGCCACAGGAAACAGCGGCTGGTCCGATGCTGATCAATGGCAAATGGCAAGGCGACGCGCCCGAAGGTGAAGCGGCAGTACGCAACGATACCGGCGTCTACGAGGGCGGCGAGATCAGCATGTATTACGACCCTATGATCGCAAAACTCTGCACCTGGGCACCGACCCGCGAAGCCGCGATTGAGGCGATGCGCGTTGCCCTGGACAGTTTCGAGGTTGAAGGTATCGGTCACAACCTGCCGTTCCTGTCGGCTGTGATGGACCACCCGAAGTTCATCAGTGGTGACATGACCACCGCCTTTATTGCCGAAGAATACCCTGATGGGTTCGAAGGGGTCGCGCTCCCCGAATCTGATCTGCGCGGGATCGCGGCATCCTGCGCGGCAATGCATCGCGTGGCCGAAATCCGCCGGACCCGTGTGTCGGGCCGGATGGACAACCACGAACGCAAGGTCGGCACCGATTGGGTCGTTACCTTCGGCGGCGAGGTGCCGTGGCCTCTCAAGGTTATAGCCGATCAGGAAGGTGCCACCATTCGGTTCGAGGATGGTCAGGAAATGAGAGTGACGGGTGATTGGACCCCGGGCGATCAGCTTGCCACCATGATGGTTGATGGCGCACCGTTGGTCATGAAGGTGGGTAAAGTCTCTGGCGGGTTCCGAATCCGCAATCGTGGCGCTGACCTCAAGGTGCAGATACGTACCCCGCGTCAGGCCGAGCTGGCGCGCCTGATGCCCGAGAAATTGCCACCAGATACTTCGAAAATGCTGCTTTGCCCGATGCCCGGTCTGGTCGTGAAGATCGATGTCGAAGTCGGGCAGGAGGTGCAGGAAGGTCAGGCATTGTGCACGATCGAGGCGATGAAGATGGAAAACATCCTGCGCGCCGAGAAGAAAGGCACCGTAGCCAAGATCAATGCGGGCCCCGGCGACAGTCTCGCCGTGGACGAAGTGATCATCGAGTTTGAGTGATCATGGCGACGCTTTCGGCATATCTCGGCATGTCTCCGGCGCGCTGCGTCGGAGGCTTTGGACGTGTCGAAGGCGCTTACCCCCCCTCGCGCCGTTCGCGGATTTCGCGTTCCCGCAAAGGGGTTTTGTCGATGGATCGGCTGATTTCGCGCACGCTCCAAGGCGCGGGTTTGCGTAATTTCACCACGCCGTCCTTGTCGACGAATACCATCTGGAACCCACGCGGACGCAATTGCGCCCGGATCGGGGATCGCGCCGAAGGGTCGGTATCGGTCAAGACCACCACATCCCTGTCACGCATGGCCTCTTCGCCGTCCAGCAGCATGTCGATCTGTTGCTGGAACCGCGGGTCGGCAGGCGTATCGGCAAAGACCACAATGGGTCGGTTGACCCATAAAAACTCACTGAGTTCACTGTCCCCTACCGGGCGAACAAAGCTGTCATCCGTCGTCGCAGTGCCGTCCGCCGCCCAGGCGGCCAGAGGGATTAGTGCCGAGAAAACAAAGGCAAGCGTGCGTGTCATGTGGCCTCCTGTTCTTTCGAATATAGCCTCTGTGACCGCGATTGCGACTGAGGAATTACACAGAACACACAAAATTTCACGCTTGTGCCAAAACGCCTTGGCCAAGCGCACGACCTCAATGCGGACGCTTTCTGCGGCCGCCATCCGAATTGACGAGAGGAAATCGAAATGACCGACACACAGGACTGGAAAGCGCTGGCCGAGAAAGAGCTGCGCGGACGTCCGTTGGACGATCTAACCAAGGAGACGCTGGAAGGCATCGCCGTAAAACCGCTTTATACGCAGGAAGATACCGCTGATCTGCCACATATGGGATCGTTACCGGGGTTTGGTCCGTTCACACGCGGGGTAAAGGCCACGATGTATGCCGGGCGCCCCTGGACGATCCGTCAATATGCGGGCTTTTCGACGGCCGAGGAATCAAACGCCTTCTACCGCCGCAACCTGGCAGCAGGTCAGCAGGGTGTCTCGGTCGCTTTCGATCTAGCCACGCACCGTGGTTATGACAGTGATCACCCGCGTGTTGTAGGCGATGTGGGCAAGGCCGGTGTGGCCATCGACTCGGTCGAGGATATGAAGATCCTGTTTGACGGCATTCCGCTGGACAAGGTCTCGGTCTCGATGACCATGAACGGCGCGGTGATCCCGATTTTGGCGAGCTTCATCGTTGCGGGCGAAGAGCAGGGGCATGACAAATCCGTGCTATCCGGCACCATTCAGAACGACATTCTGAAAGAGTTCATGGTGAGGAACACCTATATCTATCCGCCCGAACCCTCGATGAAGATCATCTCGGACATCATCGAGTACACCTCGAACGAGATGCCCAAGTTCAACTCGATCTCGATCTCGGGCTATCACATGCAAGAGGCCGGGGCGAACCTGGTACAGGAACTGGCCTATACGCTGGCCGACGGACGCGAATATGTGCGCGCTGCCACCGAGGCCGGGATGGACGTGGACAAGTTCGCGGGGCGTCTGTCGTTCTTCTTTGCCATTGGCATGAACTTCTTCATGGAGATCGCCAAACTGCGCGCCGCGCGGACGCTGTGGCACCGGGTGATGACGGACTTCGGGGCGAAATCCGAACGGTCGAAGATGCTGCGGACCCACTGCCAGACCTCGGGCGTGTCGCTGCAGGAACAAGACCCGTATAACAACGTGATCCGCACCGCCTATGAGGCGATGAGTGCGGTTTTGGGCGGCACCCAGTCGCTGCACACCAACGCTCTGGACGAGGCGATTGCTCTGCCGACCGACTTTTCGGCCCGTATCGCCCGGAACACGCAGCTGGTGTTGCAGGAAGAGACTGGCGTGACCGATGTGGTCGATCCGCTGGCCGGGTCTTATTACGTCGAAAGCCTGACCAATGAACTGGTCGAAAAAGCCTGGGCACTTATGGAAGAGGTCGAGGAGATGGGCGGTATGACCAAGGCCGTGGCCAGCGGCATGCCCAAACTGCGGATCGAAGAAAGCGCGGCCCGCCGTCAGGCCATGATCGACCGGGGCGACGAGGTGATCGTTGGGGTCAACAAGTACCGCAAGGAACAGGAAGACCCGATCGACATTCTGGATGTCGACAACGTAGCGGTGCGCGAAGCACAAGTTGCGCGACTGGAACGTATCCGCGCAACCCGCGATGAGGCCGCCTGTCAGGCTGCGTTGGACGCGCTGACCCAAACCGCCCAAGAGGGTGGCAACCTGCTGGCTGCCGCGGTCGAGGCCGCCCGCGCCCGCGCATCCGTAGGAGAGATCAGCATGGCAATGGAGAAAGAATTCGGTCGCCACCGTGCCGAAGTGAAAACCCTGGCCGGTGTGTATGGCGCGGCCTATGAAGGTGACGAAGGCTTTGCCGCGATCCAGAAATCCATTGAAGATTTTGCCGAAGCTGAAGGGCGTCGCCCCCGTTTGCTGGTGGTCAAGATGGGACAGGACGGCCACGACCGGGGGGCCAAGGTTATCGCCACGGCCTTTGCCGATATTGGGTTTGACGTCGACGTTGGGCCTTTGTTCCAGACACCCGCCGAGGCCGCGCAGGATGCGGTGGACAATGACGTGCATGTGGTTGGGATTTCCTCGCAAGCCGCAGGGCACAAGACGCTGGCCCCGCAGTTGGTGGAAGAGCTTAAGAAAGCCGGTGCCGAGGATATTATCGTTATCTGCGGTGGCGTGATCCCGCAGCAGGATTATCAGTTCCTGTACGATCATGGGGTGAAAGCGATCTTTGGGCCGGGCACCAATATCCCCGAAGCCGCGCAGGACATCCTGCGTCTGATCAGCGAAGCACGCGCTTAAACTGTAGCATAGGTTTTTCGTCGAAAAATCTTGTGATCCCGCTTCAATGGCGGAAACATGCGACCAGACCTTATTGGGTCTGGTCGAATTGTTTTTGGGAGGGGCGCATGTTGCTCGATCATCTGGCTGTCGCCGGGGAAACGCTGGAAGAAGCATCCGCGCATGTCGAACAGGCTTTGGGCGTTGCGTTGCAAGCGGGCGGCAAGCACGAGACGTTTGGCACTTATAATCGACTGTTGGGCCTCAAGGACGGCTTGTATCTTGAGGCAATTGCCATTGATCCCGACGCGCCCAAGCCGGAACGGACCCGCTGGTTCGATCTGGACCGTTTCACAGGAAAACCTAGGCTGACCAATTGGATTTGCCGCGTGCCGGATATCGAGGCGTCTCTTTCAGTGTTTCCCGATGGTGTTGGAACGCCGATTGATCTGACACGCGGAGCCCTGAGCTGGCGTATGGCCGTGCCACCAACAGGTCGTCTTCCCTTTGACAACCTGTTTCCTGCCCTGATCCAGTGGCAAGGGGATCTGCATCCGGCGCAGATGTTGCAGGACAGCGGTTGCCGCCTGCGCAGGCTGGTCGTGTTCCACCCGGATGCGTTGACACTGGCCACGCATCTTGGCGCATTGGACTGGGTGGTGTTTGACACCGGGCCAGCCGCTTTGCGGGCCGAGTTTGAAACCC
>NZ_JBXWSB010000085.1:0-20646 GCF_059613205.1 Ruegeria sp. BHSB064 | reverse complement strand
CTTTGGGAATGGCGCCACCCATGATCACGGATGTCAGCTGGTTACGGTCCAAATCCCGCGCTTCAGCTTCTGTGATCTCTCCAGCGGCCAGTTTTGCATCGATCACGGGTGCCATTGAGTGGTCTTCATTGACCTGAGACAACGTGCCATCGCGGAACAGAAACAAAGGGCTGTCCCCGATAGAAATCCAGAACACACGCTGCCCCAGAAGCAGAACACCCAACAAGGTCGAGCCCATGTTAAAGCCCTGTCCCTGTGCCTCGTTATGGTTCGCAATGGCGGCGTTTGCCTGCATGGCTGCCATTGGAAGGGCATCAATCACGGACCGTTCATTCAGCGTTTCTGCTTCAAGTTCAGCGTCCAGCGCGTCACGCCATGCTGAAATCACCATCTCAGAAGCAACTTCGCCCGCTTCGTGACCGCCCATACCATCGGCTATCACAATATAGCCCGCATCCGACGCATCGAACATGCGCGCCGCGATGGCGTCTTCCTGCGTCTCTCGCTGACCCTGGTTCAGGATCAGCGCAACATCATATGCCGGAGTTGCCAGCATCTATCAGGAATCCCGCCAATCAAAACCTTCGTCGCAGAAGGCCGTAAATCGGATGGAAGTTTCGCTGATGCGGATCAGATCCCCGCTGGACAATGCGACGGTGCTCAGAACGGGCTTGCCGTTCAGACGCACAAGGTTGGCCTTGCCGCCATGACCCAGGTAACATTTTCGATCTTCGGGGTCATAAGCAATGACGGCATGGTTCGAACGTGAGATACCGGTGTCGCCGAAGTCGAGTTGAATAGCCTGGTCATCGTTTCGACCGATCTGCATCAGACCTTCGGTCAAAGTGATGCTGGCACCCCGACCGGGACCGGACGTAACGACCAGCCAGCCGACAGGGAAGGTCTCTTGTGCGGCTTCAGTCTTGGCGACGGGTTCCGAGGTTTCGATCAATTCCTGAACATGCGTATCTGCACGCTCAAAACCCAAGAAGGTTGTTTTGACACGCGAGCGGCGGTCTTCCGTCGGAGCGGGAGCAGGAGCTGCCGGTTGGACGGCCTCAGCAACCGGTTCAACGGTCTGTTCCGGCTCTTGCACCGGAGCCTCAGCAACTTCGGTCGCCACTTCCTCAGCTTCTGGTTCCACGGTTTCAACCACAGCGCTTGTTGGGGTCTCGTCCACCGGGGTTGGTGCCGGGTCTTCGGCAACATGCAAGGTGATGATCTGTTCGTCTTCGACCGCTTCCTCTTCCTCAGCGATCTCAGCGGTCAGAATTTCTTCCGGCGCGTCATCCTCGCTTGCTGTGTCTTCGGCGAAAATGGATTCTTCGACGTGCTCGGCGACCTCGCCCTCTTCGAATTCGGGCATTTTCTCTTCGGGGATCAGCTCATCCGTTTCCTCGTAAGACTCGGACGTCATGTTCCCACCAGCCAGCGCTGCCCGCAGAGCGTTAAAATCCGCTATCGGCTCTTGTTTTTCACCTTCAGCCGCAGGGGTTTCTACCGCGTCTGTGGATTCCGCAGCATCTTCTTCTTTGGATTTGCCGGCACCTTCTAGAAGCCGGCTCAGAGGGCTTTTGTATTTGAACATGGTGTCGACACCTTTGATTTGGCGGCACGGAATTCCTGTGCCGTAAGCTGCTACTTATCCCGCACACACATGCGCGGAGACACTCATCGGGTACTCAAGGAAACTGGTACTCTCTGCGGCGGGCCGGTCCCCGCCGGGGTGACAAAACTGGATGTCACCCTCAGCAAACACACACTGGCAGATCACAAACGAACCGGTCAGATCACTCCTGTGCAAGCTGCATGGTTGCAGCGGCTTCAGCACCGTTACGCAGGACGGTTAGATTTGCTTCCGGCTGACCTTCAGCGACCAACTCTGCAAGCATCGCATCCAGGCTTTCCGATCCATCCAGGTTCATACGGGACTGGCTTTCGCTCAGCAGAACGTCACCTCTTTGCAGGCCGCCTGCGGCATCGGATGGAACAGTGTCCACCACAGTTTTCCATCCCTCGTCACCCGAGCTGCTGACGGTAAAGGTATATCCGTTTTCAAGCCCGACTGAGCGCACCACTGGCAGGGCAAGCAGACCGTTTTGTGCCCGGGTCTGCCCAAGCGGACGATAGCGGGCGGCCACACGGGTATAGCCGTCCGGGTCTATGCTCAACTTGTCCAATACCTGAGCCGCAAAAGAGACGTCCTCGCGGATGGGATTGCCGTTCAGAGTAAAGATCACGGCCCCGCGCTGCACCCAATCGCCAATCACACTCATGTCCTGATTTGGGTTGAGGCCAGTCACAGCGATAGTAGGTCCGGTCGAACCGCGGCGGCGAGATGTCTGGAAAGGAATTTCTACATCCCAATGGGCAAAAGATACTTGCTGCTCCGCTGGTACAGCACTGGACGCGGCGACCTCTGGTTCTGCTTCTGCGGCGGTAGCGACTTGAGCCTCGGCTTCCGACGCATCAGGGGTCGCGGGCGCTGTTTCTGTGACAGCTGCCCCCGCAGACTCGGCTTGTGCCTGCTCGACAGGCTCTTCTGGTGCCGGTGTAGGTTCAGGCTCTGGCGCTGCTGCGACTTCAGCCTCGGACTCTTCCGGCGCTGTAGCTTCGGCTGTCTGGACCTCGTCAGCAGCTTGCGTAACTGGCGCTTCAGCCTGTGCTTCAGGCTGATCACCAGACATCGCAAAGTATCCACCTGCCGCCAGAGCGACCGCAACTACAGCAACACCTGCGATCAGTTTGCCGCTGCCACCCGAGCCGCTTTGAACAACGGTATCGACGGCAACCGGCGTTTCTTCTTTCGCGGCGATTTTCGCCAGATCCGCATTTTTCTTGTCATCGTTTCCAACAACGATATCAGGGTTCCCGGCCAGAAGTGCGGTTACAACGGCCTCGGCGTTTTCACTTTCCGCCTTGATCCGCGCCTTTTCTTCTTCTTTGTCCTTCCGGTCCATCCCGACGATCACCGAGACCGGGCGATAGGCAAAGGTATCAAACATAACACCCGGACCACGGAACATGCGCAGCCAATCCAGCGCTGTCTGCAAGCGATCTGTCGTGTGAACTTCCATAGCCTTGTCAATCGCCTCAAGGAATCCTTCGGGATACCCTTCGAAACGACCCGTAAGCGGGGTATAGGGATCATCCTGTCCGTTGTTAAAGGCGTTCAATCGGCTCTGACCATCGACCGGGCGTTCCCCACTGATGGCATGGTAAAGCGTTGCAGCCAGTACATACAGGTCGCTGCTAGGCCCTTGTTCCGCACCCCGTACATAGAATTCGTGCGGAGAATAACCGTCTTTGATGACACGAAGGGTGAGCAAGGCCGCAGATTTGTTTGCCGCCTGTTCCCGCGCTGCACCAAAGTCGATCAGGACCGGATCGCCATTCTCATCGATCAGGATGTTGTCTGGTGAAATGTCGCGGTGCAACATGCCGCTTTGGTGGATGAACGAAACCGCAGACAGCATCTTTTCCGTGACTTGCACGATAAAGTCGGGGCCAGCGTCGTTTTCCGGGTTTTCAACATAGTCCAGCAAATCGCAACCACGGATCAGATCCATTGCGATGTATGCGGTGTCATTGTCTTCAAACACCTGGTGAACATCGACGATGTTGGGATGCACAAGGCGTGCGTGATTACGGGCTTCCTGAATAAACAGGTCAATGATCGCGCGCAGGTCTTCCTTGTAAGAGGGGTCGTTTGGTTCGACCAGATCACCGTTGCGTCGGCACAATGCACCGGGGAAACACTCTTTGATCACCACGTCGCGCTCCAGGCTGTCGCGCGCAAGATAGGTGATCCCAAATCCCCCGTTGCTTAGGAAGCGGAGGATCTCATACTGACCGCGCAGCAATTTTGCGCCCGGTTGCAATCCTTCAATTTTGGGTTCGTCGTGCGTCGCACCGACAGCCTGGTTGTGGCTCATTTCAATCCGCCCGTTCTACTCGTTTTGCGGCTAAATCTAACAGGGCCAACAGCCCACGAACTCACAACCAAAAACAACCGCAGGACACTTAAGAACGGTTAGACGTTTCAAATTTGACTTTATTGGGGCCGCCTGATGGCTTCACTATGGATCGTTTTACGATCTGTGGCATATATAGTTTCAAGTGCGGCCTTGATACTATATGTTGATAAATGGGGCGGTGGCATTGAAAACGTACACCCCCATTTTTGCCGGTTGGTCTACAAATTCGAAACAATAAAGGGCCGATTCCTCGGCCCTTCGAATCGCTGAATAGCGTTCAATCTTAACGCGAGATTATCAGGTTCCGGTTTTGGACTGAGCTGCTGCAACCGAGCTACCGGCCCATGCCAGGTTGTCACCCAACTGCGCAAGTATGCTGATTGCGTCCTTTAGGGGTGCATCGCCACTTTCGAACTGCAACAGCAGTAGCAAGTCGGTGGCCTTTTCAAACTCGGCAGGAATCCAATCCGCTTCAGGGTCAATTTCGCCCCCTTGCTCAAGCCGTTCCGCAAAGTCTTCGACAATCTCCTGACAGCTTTGCAAGAAGGCGGCGGGTTCAATATCCGAGGACTCGCGCAAATCTTCGTAGATGCTTGCAATCGCGGCCAGCCAGTCTTCAAGAATGGGGTTGTTCAAGGGGGGCAGGGCAGAGCCAAGCGCAGTTTGCATGGTTTCTGTATCGGAAAGAGCCGGTTCCGGCTCGGGCCCCTGTAGCTCTTCAAGATACGGCAGGAATTCATCCTGCAAGTCTTTCCGAGCGGCCTCCAGATCACTGCGACGCCGGTTCGAGGCCACGTCCAGAACTTGTTCCGCAAGATTTTGTCCGCCGCAAGTTTCCCAAAGTGCGAAGTCGGGTTCCGGCTCTTGGGCCATTGCCTTCACCGCCACCGGAGTGCCAATCGGAACAACCTCGCGGAACATCCCCGCTTTTTCCTTGTTGAGGCGTGCCAAAACGCGGTCCAGTGACCCCTGTACCGGCGGCAAGTCTGCGTGAGTTACAGCAAGCAGGCTATTAGCGCGCAGTTCAGGTGGCACTTTCGACCACAGGTGGCGCTCAGTCTCGCGCCACGCGTTTGTACCGTTTGTGCACCAGATCGCGCAGTCGACAAATTTCAGCAGATCCAGTGTATCTTTGTAGGTGTCGTCCAACGCACCCGAACCAGGAAGATCAAACAGTGAGATTTCCTTAAGCGCAGGCGTATTGATCCCCACCGAGATGAAATCAGGCTCATCCGCTGCCGCTTTTTCAAGGGCGATCCCGGAATATGTTTTCGGCTCTTTATTCCACCAGCCCACAGTTGTTTCAGGCGTCTCGGCATAAGCCACAATCACCAGCGGCAGTTTAAGATGCTGCGGACCGGTGGGCAGAATATCTGCACCGGCCAGCATGTTTGCGAGGCTCGACTTGCCCGCACCAAATTCCCCGGCAAACCCGATATTGACCGCGTTGGACAGCCGTTCAGCGTGGGCCAGAGCCCTTGCGCGCATATCCTCCAGCGTCCCATCCGACGACAGGTTTTCAGTCGCGGTCAGAAAACGCTCCAGCTGGCGCACTTCCTGTTCGGTTCCGGGAAATTCAATCATTCCGCAGCCTCTGCTTGTCGTTCGTCCGCATTGCCTGTTCCAAAGACGCTTTCAAGGTCCGACGCAATACGACGCGCCCGGTCGAACGCAGCTTGGGCTTCGGCCTGAGCATTCAATTCACCGGCACCGGAACGGTGTTCAAAATGACCCGCCAACAGCGCGACATAGTGATCCAAAACCGTGTTCAGCCGTTCCAGCAAGTTGTCGCGCGTGGTGTCGATCAAATCGTCACCAATCAACTCGAACTCTTGCACAATCATTCGTTCTGCCCGCGTCACGACGCTGTTGCGCGAGATCAGGCGCGACAACCAGTTTACACGCAATTCAACCGTAATTCCACGGGTGAGGGCAGTGGTGTCTGGCCTGAACCAGCGAACTGCGCTGGTGTTCATGCGGTTGTCGACGGGCTCTTGCCAACCCGGCAATGCGCGTAAAGCTGCGTTGCATTGCATGTCGATCGCATAGAGTTCGCTCAGCATGCGCTGGCGGACCACTTGCGATGCACCTTGCACCAGTTCCCGCATGTGTTCGCGCAACGGGGTAAAGTTCAGCTCAGTTGCGCCCCCTTTGGCCAACAGAGGCGATTGACCATTTGGACCACGCACCACCGCCGAGACGGATTCAGCAACCGTGTCATCCATCACACCACGCAGGTTGGACAGTACATCATCCATGTCGCGCGTGATTTCCTGGGTTTTGTCGGCAATCAGCTTGCGCAACTCACCAAGCGTTTTGTCACTGTCTTCAGTGTTGCGCGTACCCGGGCTGTTTTCGTCCTTCAGCGCGCGCAAATGAACCTGAGACCGCTCAAGCTCACCCCGTGCAAAACTGTCAAGGTGCTGCCACGCCATACGAAGCTGTTCGTCAATTGGCCCGTCCGTCAGGGCTTTGGTGACGTGACGGCGCAGATCAGGCAGACCAGAGGCGATCATCGCGGCAAAGCGCAATACGGCCTCTCGACTGATCGGACCTGGACCTTGTTTGATCTCGGCCACGCCGTTCAAGTACTGTTTCATCTGTTCCGGATGCGCCCGCAGCCACGCCAGAACATGATCATGATTCACACCGGTTTCATCGCCGGTCAGTGCATAGTGGGCCCACTGAGCACTGCCCATCAGCACATCGATATCAGAATTGCCAAGCGCTTTTTCCAGCCCGTCCAGAACATCAAGTCGGACCTTGGCCGCATCTTCGGGCCCGCCACCCAACTCATCCACACGGTTGACGAAGACAACAATCTGACCAAGTTCCAACGCTTGCATCAGACGGAATAGTTTCAGGTCTGCACGCGACAAAGCCTGATGAGCGGACAGAACCACCACAAAGAAATCGGATTCCTTGAGGTATTGGCGCGAAATCTCTTCGCGGATCAGCAGCGGGTCATTGACACCCGGAGTATCCGTGACGGTCAGGGGGAACGGGAAATGCCCAAGGTCAAAATAGACTTCAGCCTTGCGTGTGATGTCGCTGTAGAGCCCACGATCACTGCCGGGGTCAACGCTACCATCTTCAGCAGGATCATCCCCCGCGCAGACGTAACGCGCCAGGTCGTCCGAGTTCAGCTCGTCCAGATCGTGGTGTTGCCCCAACAACTGCTCGTAGCTGTCACCCAAGCGCAGACGTGCCCGGGTCTTCATGGCTTCGACCTGTTCTTCGATCATCTCGCGCTTGTAACTGTCCTCATCATCGGGGAACATGTTGCGCAGTTCTTCACCTTCAGCGATCAGGGATTGCCATTGGTGGTTGTCGAAGAAATGAAATTCGGCACCATCAGAGCGGCCGGATGGATGGCCAAAATGCATATCGGTGATCACGGTAGTCCATGGGTTGACGTCAGACGGCAGATACTCTGCCTGTCCTGTGAACCCGTTGATCAGACGGGATTTACCAGCTTTGATCTGCCCGACAAAGGCGATTGACGGCTTCAGGTTTCCCAGGTCGCCGATGATACGCGAAATGAAATGACGCGTTTCATCATTGCTGGTTTCGTTCATGTCCTCTGCGATGCGAATAAGCTCGCGGCGATGTGTTTCACTCATTACTCACTACCTTGGTCACACAAAATCGGATTGAATTAATCGAAAATTTGAATGCTTGGGGCAAAGTCATTCCTTTTCCCCCTGTAAAGACGTCCACAGATTGACGACTGCCCCCAGTTTGCGCGCGTCGTGGATAGCAACGGCGATCTGCCCGCTGTCGCTGAGCGCGGCCATTCCAGCGCCCTTACCTCCAGATGGGCGCATGACGATAAGGTGGGGGCCGTCGAACTCGTCCCGGGTGTCGTTGTCCCAGCCTGCAAGATCTGCAGCAAAACGCGCAATAACGTTCTGGTCGGGGTGCATGTTTTCAGAATGCTCACAAGAGTCAGCATAGGACAGGGCGGTTTTTTCAGCGCTGTCAATCAAAACGCGGCCAGATGCAAAACGGCTGGCGCCATCAAAAAACAGTTGGGCCAGAAGTGTTTCAGCATCTTCGATCTGAGCCGGTGCAGGTTCGTCCTCAATCGGCGTCTCCACATCCGGCACCACCGAAACTATCGGTTCGGCAGGCAGTTCAATAGCAGCGCAGGCCCCTTCGATTTCACTATAGGTCAAGCCGACGTCGTCGGCCTCAAGATCTGAATCTGGCTTGCCGGACTTCATTTCCAGCGGGGCAGGGGCGTTTGCGATGTCAGACACAAGTTGAGCCAGTTTTTCGACCAACTCACCGCGTGCTTCGGTTTCGAAGTCCGGCTTCGGCCCAGTCGGCACCTGGAAAACGTCTGTGACGCGTGAACTATTCACTTCGATGGCCAGACATGCACCATTAGAAGCCGTAAATTCCAGCCGACGAGGCAGAACAGTACCACGAATAGCGCGTAAAACAGCGGTACGCCGCGCCGCAGCCGTATCCCCCGCGATCGTTACAGCTGGTGAAAGCCGCGCAACCGAGGACCGCCCGATGTCTTCGAGCATGTCAAGAATGTCAGTGTCCATCATACCGTGACCCCCTCTGGTCCCGTTCAAACTGCGGCCGCGACCGGCCCCAGACTGAGATGTGATTTCGTAAGCGCTAAACCGACATTTGCGCTGTTGCGGCAGATATAGCAGAGCACGTGATCAGGATATTCCTTGGTCCGCAGGAAAATATTAAGGCGATCTTTTGAAAAAACAGCGATTTCCCCAAACCCTGCGTTTTCCGATTCTTCGCCTCCGGCCTCACGCAAGAGCGCCTCGAACGCGGCTACTCCGCGACCTTGAAATAAGTTGGCTACAGCGATTGCCAAAGTGTCCAGCGTTTCCGCGTTTTCAGGGTCCGAAACGCAGCTTCCCAGAAGCATCCCGGTTTCCATATCGATATACCCGGCTGCAATGCAGTCGGGTATCGTTTCGATCGCTGTATTCAAGGCGTCCTGGATTGACATCTAAACCCTTGTTTTCATTGAAGTGTCATCTGGTAGATCGATTCGAGTTTCATTACAATACGTGCCATTCAGCCGCGCTGTTTTCTTTGGCTTTCGGAATGGATTGAAGCACCTCCTTCGTCTGCTTTTCGCTGTGCTCAATCGCGATTTGGTCGAACTCTGCCAAGAACGCCTGAAACACGTGCTTAAGACCATCTGCGTCTTTGGGCAGATCTGCGCTGGTCGCAATCTCGCGCCACATGTCCGATGCGCTCAGGGGCGCCCCAACTGCGACTTCAGGCAACTCGCCCAGCACTGCGATGTTCACGTCCACCGCGTCCACCTGATCCGGCAAGGCAGCTTCAATTAGCCCGCTGGTCTCGGGCTCGGGTTCATAATCGTCGGCATTGTTTCCGGGTTGCGCTGCCATCAAAGCGGCAATGGACGAAACTGAGACCTCGATCCCACGATCTTCAGATTCTTCTACGTTCTCAACCGAGGCGTCTTTATCAATCGTTTCGTCTTGCAAGGATGTGTTCAGCGAAGCCAGAACACCCTCAGATGTTTCGTCCTCGTCTACCTTGGTGCTGATGTCTTCGATGTCGGCACCCTCTTCCAGAAGATCGTCGGTTTCTTCCTCGAAGTCAGCACCGCCAGACAAGTCGAACTCATCGACGGTGTCATCCAACCCCGCCACACTGGTCAGTTCCAAAGGATCGTTCGATGTGTCCTTGAAAAAGGCGCGCAAATCGTCGCTTGTATCAGTCTCTTCTTGTGTGAGCGGTTCGGGTTCCGAGACCATTTCGGCCCGCAAACGTTCAGCCTCTTCCGCGTTGATCCGAACGCGTTCCGCTTCGTCAGTGCGCCGCTCCACTCTGGCCGGGCGAACAGGGAAGCTGGTGACGACGGCAGCGTCATCCTTCTCAGGCAACACTTCGGAGTCAACAGGGTTAACCAAGCGTAAAGGTGCGGCTTCGGTCTGGGCTTCGCTGTCAGAATTTCGCGCTGGCCGCGTGGGCTGCACTTTCGGCGCGTCTGATTGACTCTTGTCGATTTGATACCGGGCCAGTTGATCGGCGCGGTTGTCCATGATCTGCTCGGTGATCTCAAGGAAGCTGTCGATCATCTTTCCACCACCGCTGCGCGACCACATTTCGGCGTCACCGGTTTTGTCTCGGGCGACGATCGCATCACGGGCTGAAAACAGAATGGAGCGGTTGAACAAATGACCCGCTTCTCGGTTCACGCGCCGCAGAACCTTTTGACGGTCTTTGATGCTCAGCGCATCCGCACGTGTGATCAAAAGCAACGAGTTGTGCTGCAGGCGTTCGGGCAGGGATGCCCATGTCGCTCGCTCGGTCTCGCGCCAGGCTTGGGTCGCATGTGTGCACCACAAGACGCCATTTGCCTGACCGACGGCCCGTTGCCAGACATCGGTCGAGATTTTCGGATCCGAGATGCCGGGTGTGTCGATCAGATCGACCGCTTCAAGAATATCGGCTTCAAGGAAGACACGTATGAACTGTGCGTCGTTGACACCAACAGTCTCCAGATCGTCCAGCTCAATGACTTCAATGCTTCCGTCGTGGCGTTTGACATAAGGCGCGCGATTGCCCCAACTGAACCAGACCGGCGGCAGTTGGGTCGCAGTGACCTGCGTCGGCAGGGTCTGCGTTCGCAACAGAAAGTTCATCAACGTAGACTTACCGGCACTGAATTCGCCCATCAGGGCAAAAACCGGCTTGCGGCGGGACCACTGCTCGATACGTTCCCATGCCTTCGGTGAAACAAAGCGTGTTTGTGAATCTTTTGCCATTTTTCTACTTATGCCGCTTCGTTGCTTAGGTCTTTTAGGATGTCACCCAGAATCTCGTCCTTGGATTTCTGGGGCTGCAAACCCGCCATCGCTGCTGCAGTTTGGCCTGCATGTTTATCAGCTGATGACGAAATGCTCAGCAAAGTTTCTTTCTGCTCGCGCATGAAGTCCGTCAGAGTCGCGCGGACGTTTTCCAACACCGCAGCAATCTGATTTTCCTCAATGTCCTTGGTGATCGAGTTGGCTTCGGACGCGATCAGACGTGTGTAGTCCGCAGCGTAAGCCTCGAAGCCCTTGCGCCTTTGCCACCATCGGCGCCACCAGGTGCTTTGCAGATCCAGCGCAATAGTCCGGCCGATGCCCAGCGGAGGTGGAACACGGGGTACGATAGGTGCTTCGATACTGAACTCGCCCAGATGGTTGCCCAGGATCTTGTGATACAGCGCTTCGACATCCGCAGCTGCGGTGGCATACAGCGCCCCGGCATCTTTGCGCATCGCGCGGGCAAAGCTGAAATAGGCTGCCTTTTGCAACGTGCGCAAACCCGCGGGGTCGTATTGCCATGTACCTTGCTCGCCGTTTTTCTCAAGATGGGCGATCAAAGAGTCTGTTGCGCGTTTGACAAAGCTGGCTTCAGCCGAGTTCAGACGCTCCAGCACCTTGTCACGCAGAGCATTTGTCAGTTCGGCTGCTTTCTTTTCGTATTCTGCTGACACGGTGTTAATTGCGTCTTCCGGTGACACACCATCCAGGTCCCTTGTAACGCCTTCACCTTCTGAAAGGTTCTTTGCAACCGCGGTGGCACGGATTTGGCTCGCGATGTTGCGCGCGCGGTGGCGCACACGGTCCATCAGCCGCGTTCCGGCACCTTCGGCAATGCGCTCATTGATGGCCAAAAGCAGATCTGGCAGGCCGGACAGGGCCCAAATCTTGTCCAGCGAAGCCGCTTGATCACCGAAACCCGCGGCCAAGTAGAATGTATTTAGGGCTTCGCGCGACTCTTCGGTCAGAATGTCCGGGTTCCCGGTCAACGCTGCCTCGGCCCACAAAGCGCTGCCAAACACCACGCTGGTATTGGTGTCGATATTGTTTTGCTTCAGCGTATCCTGAATGCGATCGCGGATTTCTGGAACTTGATTGACTGGATCAGAAAGTTCGTCAATCCGGTTGACGAACAGAACAATCTGACGGTTTTCGAACTGCGCAATAATGCGCATCAGAGCCATATCCATTGTGGTCAGCGCTTGGCTGGCCGCCAGGACCACAACACAGACCTCAGAACCACGCAGACTGCGCAGCGTGATCTGTTCGCGCACCATGAATGTATCGTTGACACCCGGTGTGTCACACAGCTTGAGCGCGATAGGATATTGCGGAATATCCATGTACAGCTCGGCCGATTTTGTGACGTCGGCAAACCGACCGGTTTTCGGATCGATATCCGGGTCGTCTTCGTCGCCCAGGCATACATAGCGTTGGATCAGTTCTTCGTCGAAGTGATCGTACTGATGGCTCTGACCCAGGATCAAGTCAAAGTGCTTGCCAAGGCGTTCTTCGGACTTGGCTTTCATCTCGCCAATCTGGCGGCGGATGTCGTCCATCTCGTCATCTGCGCCAGCCCGGTTCGCCAATTCGCCCAGACGACCACCGCCAACCATCAGGTTGTCCCATTCTTCCTGCTCAAAGAATGTAAACTTGGCCTTGGTGTCACCCGGCGGACGCGTATTTATGTTCAAAGTTGTGACGACGGATGTCCATGGGTTGACGTCCGACGGCAGCAGGGCAGGGCGCCCGGCCAGAATATTTACAATTGATGACTTGCCTGCTTTGACCTGACCCACCATCGTGATGCTGGCGGTAAAGTTTTCCATCCGCGTCTTGAGGGTGGCCAGACGTGCCGAGGAGCGCGCATCAGCCACCTCAGTCAGTTGATCGATCTGCGCCGTCAGCGAAGTCATGGCAGAGGTCATCGGTGCCAGTGCTTCGTTGCCGACAGACAAAAGGTGATCGTTGCGCGCCATGCTTAACCTCCGGTTCCCGTAGCAGCAATCTGGGGCTCGTGTGAAACGCGTCCCGTAGGGATGCTTGTCAATGTGTCGATGCGTGCGATCAGATCCAGGGCATTGCCCAAAATCTCGGCCTCAGCACGCGGAGAAATGGTTTCGTAAGCTTTGGAATCCGCCAAGACTTCGATCGAGCTAAATCGGTCGCCGTTTTCAAGCCGCGCGACACGTCGTCCGGTTGGAAACCCATGTGACTTCGCGGCAGGCAAAGGCATTCTGGCATTTGCCAAAAGATAGTGTTCGCCCGAGTGGGTGCGCAGCGAAATTCCAAAACCTGTATTGGGATGATCACGGTTCAGCGTCTTGAGTTCACCAAGAAAGCTTTCGCGAGCGAAGAAGACAGCGTCTTGTTCGGTGGCAACGGAGGAATTCAGATCGGTCACAGCAGAAAACCTTGTACTGGAGTTGAGCAGAAAACTCGTACCGGTGCCAAATTGGCGGAAAAGACTCATTAACTCCTTACAAACAAGAAGGACCTGCAAGGCGGTCTTTATTTGACGCGAATAAGATTTTTTGGCGGTTGAAATGTGGCGGCTTCATGGCGGCCTCACATAAGAATGCCTCAACCCATGCGAGTAGGACGTACTTCGTCTTAAGATGGAGGCACAACAGCGGACCTTAAAGCAGGTTGGCTCAGAATCTGCGAGGTATTCTTAATCAACACACTGTAATTATTACATAATTTTGGAGTTAATGTTGCGCTGGCAGGGTGCTTAGAGTAATTTCCCGCAGCCACCCAGAAACATTTCCCGCCACACTACTGACCCCAAAAAAGAAGCAACTTCTTGGATCGCGGAGCAATCACTCAACGTAAACGCGTCAGCGGGGTTGGTGAAAAACTGCAGCGTTCGAAGCGATCCCGCGAAAAATGGCATCGTCGAAACGGCTCAATCCGACCAGATGTTTCCGAGGTTTTGGTTCGCGGTACCTTTTGGGGGTGGACAAATCGACCTCGTGTTTCGAATACGCCAAGACAGACAAAGTGCATGCTTCAATCCAGACAACAAAGTTCAGTTTTGGTTCAATTTACCTCTCGCACTCGGACGCAAGCTTTGTTATGAGCGCCCCAATCTGGCGCTGCGGCGCTTGGTTGCGGGTGTGGCGAAATTGGTAGACGCACCAGATTTAGGTTCTGGCGCCGCAAGGCGTGGGGGTTCAAGTCCCTCCACCCGCACCACATTCAACATAATCATGATTATACCGCTTTGATCTCTTCTTTGGCCTGATTGTCGGAGTACGTAAATAATGGGAACGAATTATTGAGACTCGCTTCCCAATGAATTCAACACCTTGAGATTTTTGCGCTTTTCGAGTGTTTCGGTCGTTCAAGCATTTCAAGTCGACGTAAAATAGAAAGCTAGTGAGCCTCTTCGCAACCTGGAAACCGGCACAGTGTGTCTTACTTGGGTTTGATTGATCAGCAGAATACCCTGCCCTAGCGCTCGGCCCATAAGAGACATTCACCACCCACTTGAATTTCTGCGGCCGCAGCCCGCAAAGCCGCCGTTCGCTGCACCCGCTCGATTTCGATAGTGGCCAAGGTCTCAAGTGCGGACAAACCTGCATTTCGCGGCGACCGGACGAATGACTGTTTATCGCTTTGCAATCGATTTTTGGGTCCAGAACAAATTAGATTTCATGCGTAGCAATGATCGCATCGGCGATCTCACCAATACTGGTTTGCGAGTTCTGAGATTTCTCCCTCAATCGTCTATAGGCTTCCTGTTCGTCGATGCCGCGTGTTTCCGACAAGATGGTGACCGCTTGCTCGACCTTGCGACGTGACTTCAAACTATCGTCCAGTGATTTGATACGCGTCTTGAGTGTTGCTTCATGACGTGAACGGCCCATGGCCGTCGTGAGGGCCGCAAGCACCCCGAAAGGCCTTATAGGCTTAGAAATGACACCGTGAACATTGAGACGTTCCAACTCGCCGAGAATTTCCGGTGTTTCGAACGTAATGATGGCAATCTTGGTCACGCTGTCTGCCGCTGACATCCAAGATGCTCGATTTGGATCCCTGTCCTGGCCCAGCAAGAATAAAGCCGCATCTGTATGGTCAGGCAGGGTTTCAGGGGAAGGCCAGATCATCTCAACCTGGCATCCAATGCGTTTCAGATGGGCGACAAAAGCCTCGCGGTCACTGTCATCGGGGTGTATGACGAGAATTCGCATGCGCCGGAGTCGGCGCAATAGCGTTTGGTTTTGAAACGAACCGCTCAAGAAAACACCTTCGCGTCGATTGCCCGATCATATGTCACCAGATACGGGTCAGGCGCGACCACCTTCGGGCCGCTCCAGACGATTTCGAAACTGCCATCTGTGCGCGACCGGCCAACATGGGGTCGAAGCGTGAAGTGGTTGGTTTCCATGTCGATAAAGAGATCGCCACCAGGTGCTTTGAACACAGAGCCCGAGAGCGCATTCAGGAGGCTCGCTGTGTCTGATTTTCCGCAGAGCTTCGCTGCATTGGCATAAAACTGAACAAGGGCGTAGCTTACCTCGCTATAGACACTTGGCGCGGCCGTATCTCCGTACTTCGTCGCAAATTTCTCTGTAAACGCGATGTTCTGGGGCGTCTCGATGGATGCAAAATACGAGGCCACCGAAAGATGGCCAGCACGAGCGGTCTCCGGCACCTTCAAGAGTTCTGCTTCTGTGGTGGTTAGAGACGCAATAGGGATGTTCTTCTTCCGCAACTCGGTTTCGGAATAGAGACCATAGAGCGCCACGCTGTCTTCACCAACGACGGTCGACAGGATGACGTCAGTTTTCCCCGCATCGCAAAGCTGAAGCACTTTAAGAACATCGCCTTCCTCCGGTGCGAAAGGCAAATAGTGCTCCGTGACCACCTCACCGCCGCTTTCCGACAAGAACTCCTTAACGATGCGGTTGATTTCTCTTGCATAGAGCGTGTCTGAGCCAATCAGGGCGATACGTTGCCCATGGTTCTTGAAGACGTATTCCAGCAGGGCAGGAACCACCTGATTGGGGGCCGCGCCGCCATAGATCACGTTCGGGGAGTATTCGAACCCTTCGTAGACTGATGGATAGAATAGAATACCATCAAATCGCTCGATCAGAGGCAGGACGGCTTTCCGACTGGTCGATAGACAACACCCAAAGATGGTTTTGACACCGAAATTGACCAGCAAATCCGTGGCCATCTCGGCATAGGCGCGATCATCGCCATCTGGGTTCATCAAGATCGGTTCGATGGGAAGTCCATGAATTCCGCCAGTGGCATTGAGTTCTTCACAAGCAAGAAGGACGCCATTGATATGCGCGGTTTCTGTTACAGCCATTTTTCCGGTTTGGGAAAACAGCACACCCACCTTAATCGAAGTATCCTTCATGCGTTATCTCTGCTTTCTGATCGACCTATCGATTATTCTCGCGACGGCGAGTAATGCTTCATCTTGTCCAGGCCGACCCATAAGCATCATACCAATGGGTAAGCCTTTACTCGAAGTGCCGACAGGGATCGTTATACATGGAAAACCAGCCAAATTTCCAATCCAACAGAACCAGGTCATGCTGTCCTGTGTGGTCACTTTGCGCTTCCCAAATTCTTGCCAGTCTTCACCGTGTGCAGGTGCAGGCACCGGTAAAGTTGGGAGAACCAACGCATCCCAACCTTTCAGATCTCTTGTCAGATGCTGAACAAGGCGGGCACGAATTTTCTGCGCTTCGAGAAGTTCGACGCCTGAGAGCTGGGTACCAGCCTCAAGGTGTGCTCGTATGACCGAACTATAGCCTTCAGCATTCTCGGCCATGAGCTGGCTGTGATATGCAGAAGCCTCGCAATGTAGAATAGCTTCCCAAGCCGCGAAATACTGATCGACATCTCCCAGTGAAGCCTGGCCGACTTTGGCATCACTCCGCCTGAGCGCGTCATTGATAACAAAGTTGACTTCAGAAGAACGCTCTAGACCCGGTCCACTAAGGTTGATGAGATGCACCGGTTTTGCATCTGGAACAGTCTTGAATGCCTCAGCATGCGCTGTTGAGCTATCTTTGGCATCGGCGCCAAGAAAATAGGGAAGAAGATGAACGATGTCTTGGAGTTCCGTGGCCATCGGGCCCGGTGCATCTAAAGACCAGCTTAGCGGTAGTACCCCGTGTCGCGAGGCACGCCCGTAGCTCGGCTTGAACCCATAGATGCCACATGCAGATGAAGGAATTCTTACTGACCCGCCGGTATCGCTGCCCAGGGCCGCGCTGACGATGCCAGCCGCAACGGCGGCACCTGAACCTCCGCTGCTGCCGCCAGTGATATGGTCATGATTATGAGGGTTTCTGGTGGCTCCGATATTTGAGGTTGTATTGGTCGCGCCATATGCCCATTCATGCATATTGGTCTTGCCAAAGATCGTCGCACCGGCATCCCGGAGATTGCCCACGACAGTTGCATCAATCCCTTTTGGTTCTAGTGGTGCCGCATTGGAACAGGCTGTCGTTGGGTAGTCACGCGTGAGGTAGTTGTCTTTTACGGCGATCGGGATGCCGTCGATTGGGCTGAGTGGATCTCCTCTCTGGCGTCGTAAGGTTGCCGCTTTGGCCTGAGTCATGACGATGTTTTCATCAATTGCGACAAATGCGTTTAAGTCGGCTAGTGCATTCGCGCGCTCAAGGGCCTTCTCTGCCAGGGAGAGGGGCGTCTGTTGGCCCTCAGCCAAAGCGGCAATCTGATCCGTAAGGCTTTCATTGATGTCTGACATTTTGAGCCTCCGGATCGAACGTGTGGCCTGGTTCGGCGAACTGATCGTTCTCTGCCCGGTTTAGGCCTGCTCGGATGCGTTTCAGCGTTGCTGAAATGCGTTTCTGTTGATCTTCTGTGAGTTGCTTTGCCATGTCAGACTCCGAGCAATTCTTGCTGAAGTTCCTTGTCGGCGCGTAGACTGTCACGGTCGGTTTCCATATGGATCGCGCCCTTTTCCATGACGTAGGCTCTTTCCGAAATAGAAAGGCAGAAATCCAGATTCTGCTCAGCAACCAGCATGGCGATCTCCCGGTCCGCGTTAATACGCTTCAGAACTCCGGCCATTTCGTCGATGATCGAGGGCTGCACCCCTTCGGTTGGCTCATCCAGCAGAAGAATCTTTGGACGGATCGCCAAAGCTCGCGCCAATGCCAGCACCTGTTGTTGCCCTCCCGAGAGTCCCCCGGCCAAATCGGCTGCCTTTGGACGCAGGAGCGGAAAGTCTTCCAGCATTTCTTCCACAGTTTTTTTCGCGTCAAACCCGTTCGAAGCTGCGGCAACCGCGATGTTCTCTGTCACTGACATGCGTGGAAAGACGAAGCGGCCTTGCGGAACGTAGCCAAGTCCAAGCCGTGCTCGTTTCGCTGGAGAGGGTGGAGCCATTTCTCCATCGATCTCGACGTAACCGGATGTGGCACGAATGAGCCCGGTCGCATAACGCATCAGGGTGGACTTGCCGACGCCGTTGCGCCCCAAAAGAGCAACGATCTCGCCTGCTTTCACCTCCAGTGAAACGTCCCGAATGATAGTGGTTTTGCCGTAGCCACCAGTGGCGTTTGTCACTTTAAACATGCTCGCCCCTCCCCAGGTAGATGTCGAGGACCGCATCATTTGCTCTGAGCGTGTCTATGTCCCCTTCGGCAAAGAGATTGCCTTGGTGCAGTACGGTCACGTGCCCTTCGAGGGTGCGGACGAATTCCATATCGTGTTCGACGACGACGACGGTTGTGTGCTTTGCCAGTGTCCTGACTAGCAACGAAAGTTCGCGTGTCTCTTCGTTCGTCATACCAGCCGCTGGTTCATCCAACAGCACCACGCGTGGGGCGAGACACAAAACCATGCCGATATCCAGCCACTGCTGTTGCCCGTGAGACAGAGCCGACGCCTGAACCGCTTTCTGCGCCTCCATGCCCAGCATGTTAAGAATGCGTGTCGCCGTCTCATCCGCGGCAGCCCGATCCTTGGTGCGAGCGAAGGCTGCAATCCAGAGGTTCTCAAAAACCGTGTTTTCTCCAAAGACCTGCGGTTTTTGGTTTTTGACACCCATACCTTTGTGAACGCGGTCGAAGATCTGCGCCCTGGTAATGTCATCATTATCTAGAAGGATTGTTCCACCCTCGGGTCGGTAAATACCGACACAGGTTTTTAAGAAGGAGCTCTTTCCTGCGCCATTGGGTCCGATGAGCGAGTAAGGTTTGCCTGGCTTGAATTCACGCGACACCTTGTTGACCGGAATTACGCCACCAAAACTCTTGAAGGCTTCGTCCGTGGAAAGGTTTTTGGCAGGACCGGCCTGCTCGGCCGCTTCGGACAGGATTTGATCCAGCACTTCCGTATCGATCTTTACAGCGCCTGCATCACGTGCCGCATCGTTCGGATCAGGAAGATACCGCTTCCAAAGATTGTCCAAAGCCCCGAGAAAGCCGTTGTGAAGAAACATCACAAGCAAGATCAGCACGGCACCTAAGATCAACGTGGTCTGCCCACCGGCTGCGCCTCCGCCAAGCCAAAATGAGAGTGCACCGATGATCAGCGCGCCCAAAAACGGCCCGGCCAGCGTTCCCAATCCGCCAACCAGCACATAGATCGGGACAAGCAAAGCCTCTTGCACTGAAAATATCGAGGGATTCAGGTAATTCGCCCAGAGCGCAAACAGAGCACCGGCAAGACCAGCAACGGCACCTGAATACGCAAAGTTCAGCACCTGAAACTTGCGAATATCGTAGCCGAGCAGTTCTGTCTTCTCGATGTCGATGCGAATGCAATCAACGATCTTGCCAAAGTTGCTGCGCATCAGCCAACGTGTGAAGAAGTAGACGACGGCGCTAATAAAAACGACGCAGGCAAACGCCGCGTTTGGCTTGAGCTTTTTTGCCTCCTCGCCAACTCCCAGGATGATTCCGGGGATGTTGGACAAACCGTTGTCACCCCCAATGACGGCCGCGCCGATGTCAATCTTAAACGTCTGTGTGACCGACCAAAGCAAGAGCGTGAAAGTGTAGGAAAGGATCGTGCTTTGAAGCTCCCCCATACGCGAGAAGAAGATCAGGTAACCAAGCGCTGCGGCAATAAGTGCGCCAAAGACAGCAGCGGATGGCAGCGCCCAAAGTAAAGACAGACCCAGCGATGGAGCGAAATTAATCGCGATCACGGCGCCGAGGTAGCCACCCAACCCGTAGAAGGCAGTCTGTGCCAGGCTTAGGAAGCCGCCTCGACCCCAAATGACATCAAGGCTGAGGCCCAGCAGGCCAAAGATCACCCAAGAGGTGGCCACGAAGGCGAGATAGGGATCAAGCGCGCCGGAAAAAGCCAGGGCAGCGCCAGCTACGATGAGCGGGAAAATCAGTCCGGCATTACTGTGAAGTTTTTCAAACATTTTAGGCGCCCCTTACAATTTGCGACGCCAATTGGCGGAAATACCCAAGGGGTAGAGCCAAAGCAGAAGGGCGGTCATGAGGAAGAAAAAGACATCGCCGACCACGGATGTCATGAAGCTGGCAGTAACAGATGCACCACCGCCTAGGCCGAGCGCTGTGATTGCACTACCAGTCAGGGCCACGGGCCCAGCCACTACGACCGTCAGGAAACCCTTTACAGCAAAGAACAAACCCATGGACGGTGTAGCAGGGATGATCGGCAACAGGATCGCGCCGGCAAATCCGGCCAAACCGCAACCGATGGCAAACGTCATCGTGTTCACACGGGAAGAGTCGATCCCGATCGCTTGGGCCATCTGCGGCTCTTGGATCGAGGCCCGCGCCTTCATGCCGTAGACGGTGTGCGTCATCAGGAAATAGACGAAGGCCAGCATGACTGCCGCAACGAAGATCATCGCAATGGGA
>NZ_JBXWSB010000084.1:0-20920 GCF_059613205.1 Ruegeria sp. BHSB064 | reverse complement strand
GCTTTTCTTCACCGGCTGCGATATAGAGTGCCAGTTCGTCATAGAAGTCCAACGTCTTTTCATAAAGCAGATCAAGCGATTTGATGTCTTTCAGCAGCGTATGCTCATGGCTTAGCAGATCGTCGGTAATGCGGTCGATCTGGCCCTGAACTTCTTCGTACTGAGCGGTGAATTTGGCAAACGGCGCAGCCTTGCCCAACAGTTTCTCCCACCAGCTTCGTTCGCGGCGCACATCCAGTTCGCTGACCGAGAAGCCGCGGATCGTGGTGACGATGTTGCGCAGGCTGTCCCCGGCGGGGCCCACATCCTTGTTGCGTACGTCGGCCAGCATCGCCTGACTGATTCCCTGCAATTCTGCCTGCGCGGACGATCCAAAGGACACGATCGAGTTGGTATTGCCCATGTCGATCTCCTCCATCCGCTTGCGGATCTCGGCACTGACGGGTTCGTCGGCGTCTTCCAGCGACACGACCTCGGCCTGTGGTTCGGGCAGAGCAACGGCGGTGACTTCCTGCACCAGAGTTTCGGCCTGAACTGCCTTGTTCTTGATCTCATCGGACATGGGGATGTTCCTCGCTCAAATAATGGCCGGTCAGTCCAACCGGACGCCTTCGCGCTGCAGCCTTTCACGCAGCACGTCAATTTCAACCGTCAGATCACTGCGGTCATCCAATAGCATTTTGCGCGTACGCGCGGCGAAATTCTGTTCCAGATCGTCCAGCAGGGCCGAATAATCCGCTAGCGCCTGCGCGTCACGGGTGCGGGCGTAGACGTCAGCAAATTTGACGGTCGCGTCCCGTGCACCTTGCAAATAAACCGTCAGGTATTTTCTGGCACCGGCCAGATCACGCGGATCCTCCTCGACCGTTCGAAACAGATCACGCGCGGTGTCCTGAAAACGTTCAACGCGCGCCTCGACCCTACGGTCGCCAGCGCGTTTGATGGCGTCGGTCATCTCGGACAGATGTTTCTCGGCATCGTCGACAACACGGGCCACGCGATCCTGCTGAAAGGTGTCGATCCCTTCCATGCCTTTGTCTTTCATCGGATCAATTCCGAATGAGACCGAGTGCAAAACGGTTGCCGCGATTCCGAAAAGCACCGGGGCCAACAAGCTGGCTTGTGCAGCGGTTTCTGCGTCCAGAAACTCGGTCCTGTATGTGGCAAGTCCTGCACCCAGGCCGGTCAGAATACTGGCAAATATCTTGCGTGGAAAAGCAGGGCGTCGGGCGGTCTTTCGGTCGTTATACGCGGCTTCGGCCCGCAAACCTTCCCGCAGCAAAAACGCCGCCGCTGTCAAAATGCCTGCCGCGATCAGCCCGATGGTCATGCCGATCGCACCATCGTTCAGCGACAAAAACACCAAAGGAATGGCAGGAAGAAACAGAAGGTTTGCCCGCGCGCCAGCGGGCTCGACCCGTGCGCCGTCAAATTGTCCCCTCGGCAAAGGTGTATCGTCCGACGTATCGCCCTGCGGGCTATACTTACCGCCAAACCGCTTTGCCATTGTCTACAGCCCCCCAAGCAGGCCGGTGCAGACACCAAGCAACAGCAGCAACAAGACAGCGTAGGCGAGTTTTTGCACTCCGCTTCCGGACATCACGCCCCCCAAACAGCAGCATTCACTGAAAATTTAGGGGATGCGAGGGCTTAGCGCTAGGGGGAAGGTTGTCGAACCCGCATCACTTGCGAGGTTTCTTGCCGATTGGTGCCCGTTTTCTTTGCGGTCGCGCAGTGCGTTTTGGCGCGGCATCGGGTTTGACGTCTCCGTCCAGCCCAAGTTGATCGCGCATCACGCGGCGGCGGATCTCTTCAACTTCGCCCGGCTTCAGGTTGCCCAATTGGAACGGGCCGTACGACACGCGCAACAGGCGGTTCACAGTGAAGCCGATATCTTCCATCGCGCGGCGGATTTCGCGATTCTTTCCTTCGCGCAGGCCGATGGTCAGCCAGGCATTTGCGCCTTGCTGTCGGTCCAGCGACACAGTCATTGGCTGAAAACGCTCGCCTTCGATGACCAGACCTTTGCGCAGCGGTTCGAAATCTTCTTCTTTCGGGCGACCATTTACGCGCACGCGGTATTTGCGCAGCCAACCGGTCGAGGGCAGTTCGAGCTTGCGTTTGATGCCACCATCATTGGTCAGCAGCAGCAATCCTTCGGAGTTCAGGTCAAGACGACCAACGCTCATCACCCGCGGCATATCTTCGGGCAGCTTGTCGAAGATCGTTTCACGGCCTTTTTCGTCACGGGTCGTTGTCACCAGCCCCGCGGGTTTATGATACAACCACAGGCGTGACGGTTCCGGTTCCGAGACCGGTTTGCCGTCGACAACGATCTTGTCTTTGGCCGTGACGTTCAGGGCGGGGCTGTCGATGGTCTTGCCATTCACGGCCACGCGGCCTGCTTCGATCATGCGTTCGGCTTCACGCCGCGACGCAACACCGGCGCGGGCCAGGACTTTGGCGATCCGGTCGCCGGGAGGAGGGATCTTGTTCATGTCAGGCCCATACCGCATCCCGCGCGCTTGCGAAAGGCGGGTTTCTGATGCAGTCAGGGGCATGACGTTCAAATCGCATATGGATCAGGCTCTGGCCGAGGCACGCGCGGCAGCGGATCGCGGTGAGGTGCCCGTAGGGGCCGTTATCGTCGGGCCGGACGGTTCCGTTGTTGCAGCAACGGGAAACCGGACGCGCGAATTGAACGACCCAACCGCGCATGCCGAAATTCTTGCCTTGCGGGCGGCATGCGCAAGCGCGGGGTCCGAGCGGTTGCCGGACCATGATCTCTACGTCACGCTGGAACCCTGTGCTATGTGCGCCGCGGCCTTGGCAGCCGCGCGCATCCGGCGGATTTACTATGGCGCGGCCGATCCAAAGTCAGGGGGTGTGGCCCACGGCGCGCGCGTGTTTTCACACCCGCAGGCGCATCACGTACCCGAAATTTACGACGGGATCGCCGGTGACGAAGCCGCACAGCTTTTGAAAGACTTCTTTGCTTCGCGCCGCAAAGACGTTCCGGGCTGAAGCCCAACCTACAATTTGATGGGCTGCATCACTTCTGGTTCGATCACGGTGACCTGCGGTAGCCCGTCGATCAGCGTCTGTGCCGATTGTTCGAGGATCGGGAAGGTCTTGTAGTGGCACGGAATAACCGTTTTGAAGTTGAAGTACCGCTTGGCCGCGTAGGCTGTGGCCTTCATGTCCATCGTGAAATGTCCGCCAGCCGACAAAATGCCGATATCGGGTTTATAGTAATCCCCCATCCAATCCATGTCGGCCATGATGTCCGTGTCGCCCGAGACATAAAGCATCTGCCCTTCCGCCGCGATCATGAAGCCAACCTCGCTGCCGCCGGTACGCAACCCGTCTGGTGTCGAAAAAGTCGAGCTATGAGACGCCGGAACCATAGTGACCTTGACCCCGTTCAGGTCGACCGTACCGCCTTTGTTGAAGCCTATGGTCTCAATGCTTTCGGCTTCGCTCCAGTATCCCATCAAGTCGTACTGACCGACGACGGGGATTTTCAGGTGTTTGGCCAGAGGCAGTACATCGGCCACATGGTCAAAATGGGTATGCGTCAAAAGGATATGGGTGGCCCCTTCCAACGCCGCGTCGTGCTGATCTTCCGGTAGAACGGGATTGCCGGTTAGCCAGGGGTCGATCAATAGAACCTGTCCCTGGGTTTCGATGCGGAAACTGCCATGACCCAGCCAAATAATGTTCATTCCAAATTTCCTCCAAAATGGTGTCTTGGCAGCAGCCTAGCATCGGCTATGTAAATTTCCATGGATTGGATTCGAGAAATTGATGGCTATTGCGAACGGCTGTCTCCGGATTATTGGGCAGAGCCAATAAACGCGATTACAAACGCCGCTTTTCTGATTTCTGCCTGGATCATGTGGAGGCGGGTTCGCAATCAGGACATGCCGCTCGCCATGGTCCTTGTTGCGCTTCTGGCGATGATCGGAATCGGCAGCTATCTGTTTCACACGCATGCGCAGGTCTGGGCGGCCCTGGCAGATGTGGCTCCGATCCTTCTGTTCATCCTGGTTTACATTTTTGCCGTGAACAAAAACATCTGGCGGATGTCGTCGGGGTTGGCGTTCGGAGGGACGTTGCTTTTCTTTCCTTATGCGGCTGCAACCGTTCCGCTGTTCCAGCTTATTCCGGGGTTGGGGGGATCGGCTGCATATGCGCCGATTCCGCTGCTCATCCTGATCTATGCGGCCCTGCTGCGGGGCCGGGATCCGGTCTTGGCCAGAGGGATGTCCGTTGGAGCGTTGATTCTGATCCTCTCGATCACGTTCCGTGCGCTTGATTTGCCGGTTTGCGGGCAGTGGCCATTGGGCACGCATTTCATGTGGCACATTCTGAATGCCATCATGCTGGGTTGGATGATCGAAGTTTATCGCGCGGCCCTGATACGGGGCCGCTTTGCAGAAAGTCTTTAAAGCTGAGAGGCGGGACGGTCCCTATTGACCGTCCTCAAAATAAGGAAAAGAGCTTTCCAAACTGCGTCAGTTCCGACTCAATCCTGAAAGGCTGTGGCCAGATGGTCGGGCAGGTCGAATTCATTCAAAACCCGCGCGCGGCCCTCGGATGACATCTTGCGGGCGGTCTTTTCAACGATGCTCTGGATTTTTTCAGCTGAGTGTTTCGCGGCAAAGGGTTGGAAATACCATTTCAGGAACACAAAGCAGATTACATCTTCAAGCGCCTGCACCTCTTCGTCGCGCTTGATGCCCTGTTTTCGCAACATACGACCCGCAGCTTCAACCTGTTCGGAGTCATAGCCTTCCTGGGTCATCAGGCCCATGACCACGTCGGCATGGTGCACGGCCTGCGCCTTGCGCCAGGCCAGATAACCTGCGCGACCTTCAGGATACTCTGTACGAGCCAGTTTCCAGCGTTCCACATGTTGGCCGCGCGCCGCGATCTGCAAGGCGTCCGAGGCGTTCGGAAACAAGCGATTCAACTCGGCGCTCATGCGTTCGCCATAAAGCAGTGCTTCGGGTCGCCCGTCTTCGAGGTTGGGGTCTTTTGCGTTGGCTGCATCAATTGCGTCCAGAACCGCTTGTCTTTGCGCGCTCATATCTTGCTCCACTGGCTTGCCTGCGCCACGAAAGTTCCGCGGCCGTCTTGGATATTGTCGCTCATGCTAACGGCTTGCCGTGGGATGCGCATCCTGGAAAATGCAAAAAGGCCGGGTCAGAGAGGGGATGTCTGACCCAGCCGGGACCTGCGCTTTATTTGGCAGGTTTAACCTGATCCTGCGTGACCGGTTCCGCGACAGGGGACGGGAAGGTCAACGTGCGTGTCAGGTTGCTTGTGTCGATACCCAAAGCCATGGCCGGCGCGGCCAAAAACGTGGCGGACAAGACTGCGGCTGTGATCAGGGATTTCATTTTGTTTCTCCGGTTTGCGTTGTGTCGCTTTTTTTAAAATGAACAGTACAGTTCAGTTTTCAAGACTGATAATGAACTAATCAGTTTACTTTTTCGTATACCCCTCATTCAGATTTGAATGGCAGGCAAAGGCGCGGAGCTTGAAACTTGGGCTTGCCTGTTGCGCAGCGGTCTTGCGACTGCCGCAACAGACGGGTAAACGCCCCATAACGTATATGAGGGAAGCCGATGTCGATTGACCAAAGCACCGCCGCCAAAGTGGCCAAACTGGCCCGGATCAAGGTCGAGGATGACGCGCTGCCGGCGCTGGCGTCCGAGTTCAACACCATCCTGGGTTTCATCGAGCAACTGAACGAAGTGGATGTCGAAGGGGTCGAGCCGATGGTTTCGGTCACGCCGATGCGCCTTAAGCGTCGTCAGGACGAAGTGACCGACGGTAACCAGCAGGACAAGGTTCTGGCCAACGCCCCTGATGCGCGCGAAGGGTTTTTCGCAGTCCCCAAAGTGGTGGAGTAAGACATGAGCGATCTGAACAAACTGGGCCTGGCCGAGGCCCGCGACGCGCTACGCAAAGGTGACGTGACCTCGGTCGAGCTGACCGAATCCTGCCTGAAGGCCATAGATGAAGCCGACGCGCTGAATGCTTTTGTCCACAAGACGCCCGAAATCGCGCTGGAGCGTGCCAAAGCAGCAGACGAGCGGATCAAGGGTGGCGACGCGCCGTCGATGTGCGGCCTGCCGATTGGTATCAAGGATCTGTTCTGCACCAAAGGCGTACCATCGCAAGCCGCGTCGGGCATTCTTGAAGGCTTCAAGCCTGAATACGAATCTACTGTCTCGCAGCAACTGGCCGATGCGGGTGCGGTGATGCTGGGCAAGCTGAACATGGACGAATTCGCCATGGGCTCGTCCAACGAAACCTCTGTCTACGGCAATGCGGTCAGCCCGTGGCGCCGTGGCAATGATGATGCACAACTGACACCCGGTGGTTCGTCGGGTGGGTCAGCTTCTGCCGTGGCGGCCGATCTGTGTCTGGCCGCGACCGGCACCGACACGGGCGGTTCGATCCGCCAGCCTGCCGCGTTTGTGGGTATCACGGGTATCAAACCCACCTATGGCCGCTGCTCGCGCTGGGGCATCGTGGCGTTTGCATCCTCGTTGGATCAGGCCGGTCCGATGACCAAAGATGTGCGCGATGCGGCCATCATGCTTGAAGCGATGTGCGGACATGACCCCAAGGATTCCACCAGCGCCGAATTGGCAGTACCGAATTTCGAGGCGATGCTGACCGGTGACATCAAGGGTAAGAAAATCGGTATCCCCAAGGAATACCGCATGGACGGTATGCCGGCCGAGATCGAAAAACTCTGGGCTGAAGGGGCTGAGATGCTGAAAGCTGCAGGGGCCGAGATCGTCGATATCTCGCTGCCGCACACCAAATACGCACTGCCTGCCTATTATGTGATTGCCCCGGCCGAGGCGTCCTCGAACCTCGCCCGCTATGACGGTGTTCGCTATGGCCACCGCGCGCAGCTGGCACAGGGCGACGGCATCACCGAGATGTACGAAAAGACCCGCGCCGAGGGCTTCGGCCACGAAGTGCAGCGCCGCGTGATGGTCGGGACCTATGTTCTGTCGGCAGGTTTCTACGACGCTTACTACAACCGCGCACGCCGGGTCCGCACCCTGATCAAGAAAGACTTCGAGGATGTCTTCGCCGCAGGTGTTGACGCGATCCTGACCCCGGCAACCCCCTCGGCGGCCTTTGGCCTGGGCGAAATGACCGACGCGGATCCTGTTCAAATGTATTTGAACGACGTCTTCACGGTGACCGTGAACCTGGCTGGTTTGCCCGGTATCTCAGTGCCTGCCGGGCTCGACAAACAAGGGCTGCCGCTGGGTCTGCAACTGATCGGACGTCCGTGGGAAGAGGGCGATCTGCTCAACACCGCCTATGCGTTGGAAAACGCGGCTGGCTTTGTGGCCAAGCCCGGGAAATGGTGGTAAGCCTCAGGCAACTGAAGCACGATACACGGAGCCACGTGATGCGCGTTTTGCTTTTGGTCCCCGCCCTGACACTGGTTGCGGCCTGCACGGATGTTGCGCCGCTGACCAGCACCGGGTTCAATACGCCCGAGTATCAGGCACAGCGCGAAGCGCAGTTGGCCGGGCAAGGCGCAGCAGGCAACCCGCTTCTGGCTCCTGTCGATGTGTCCCAGCAGCCACTAGGCGCGCCCGGTTCGGCAGGCTTCGCAACCGGTGAGAATGCCGATATTGCCAACCAAGCCGCTGCAGCTCTGGCCAGCACGTCGGGGCAGGGCTCTGGCGTGGTGCCTGCGGAACCAGCGTCAAGCAACAGCGCAATTTCCGACGAGCAGGACTTTGCTGCGGTGTCTGAACGGCGCAGCATCGAATCCGACGCTGCCCGGATCGAGCAGAACCGCCAAACTTACGAAGTTGTGGCCCCGACCGCTGTGCCCGAGCGCAACGCAAGCGGCCAACCCAACATCGTGCAATACGCCCTTAGCACCTCAAACCCAGTTGGCACGCAGCTCTACAGCCGCGCGGGCTTTAACCTGCAAGCCAAGGCTCAGAGGAACTGCGCGCAATTCCCATCCCCCGATCAGGCGCAGATCGAGTTCCTGTCCAATGGCGGCCCACAGCGCGATCGCAAGGGACTGGACCCGGACGGGGACGGCTATGCTTGCGGCTGGGACCCAAGCCCGTTCCGTAGTGCTGTCAACAACTGAACTCTCACCCATTTGGCATCCGTCGCCTAACTTCGGCGAACGCCGAGACGGGCTAACGCCGTCTTTGATAGTGATCCATTACACAGCCATGGACAGCGCGCAGGCAGCCTTGAAGCGTCTGTGCGACCCGGAGGCCGAGGTTTCGGCCCATTACCTGATCGGCAATGATGGCAGGGTTTGGCAGATGGTGCGTGAAGAGCACCGCGCGTGGCACGCCGGGGCAGGGGAATGGCGCGGTCGAAACGACATCAACTCGCGTTCCATCGGGGTCGAATTGGATAACACTGGGAAGGTTCCGTTTTCAGAGCCGCAAATGGCTGCTTTGGAAAATTTGCTATCGGACATTCAAGATCGCCTAGGAATCCAACCCTGGAATGTTATTGGGCATTCCGACATGGCGCCTCAGCGAAAACTCGATCCCGGTCCGAGGTTTGATTGGGACCGGCTTGCTTTTCGTAGGTTGGCCGTCGGGCCAACGAATTTTAAACCTATCTGCCTTGATGAAATGCCTCCGGATGACGTTCATTTCGCATTTATCGCGATGAGAGCAGGGTATCCCGAGGCCCGCACAGAAGATCTATTGAAAGCGTTCAGAAGCCGTTTTGCGCCAGCCCGACGTGGGCCCTTGTCAAAAAAAGATATGGGTGACATCGAAAGACTGGCAGGTTTGATGGAACATCTTGACGGCATCCGAACCGAAGTTTAACCGACTTTCTGCGCGGAGGGCCGGATGGCTGCTGGGGTCGCAAGACCCGAGAGGAAAGTCCGGACTCCACAAGGCAACGGTGCCGGGTAACGCCCGGGCGGGGCAACCCGACGGAAAGCGCCACAGAAATCAGACCGCCACACACGTGGTAAGGGTGAAACGGTGGGGTAAGAGCCCACCGCGCCGCTGGCAACAGGGGCGGCACGGCAAGCCCCACCGGGAGCAATGCCAAATAGGGTCCCCGCGCGGGTTGGTCGGCGTCAGCCGATACCACCGCTAAGCGCGTCTTGGCCGAGAGGGACCGGGTTGGCAGCTTGAGCCGTGCAGCAATGCACGGCCTAGAGGAATGGTCATCGAAGGGGGCAACCCCGGAACAAGATCCGGCTTACAGGCCCTCCGCGCGTATTCACTTATCCTCCGGGCGGCGTGTAAGCCCCGGTTAGCCGGGCGGCTTTTTCGGTGACCGCGACGAATTCATCCGCGGTCCAGGCGCGGACCGTCTCGATTTTTGTCACTGCACCTGATGCGGCAACGGCCATGCCCACTGCGACGGCGTCAGTTCCGTCAGGAGCTTCGCTGATTACAACAACATCATTGCCGCCGGTGGTCATATAAAAGGACAACAGCCTGCCGCCGACTTTCTCGAGCAAGGCTTTGACCGGGCCAGTGCGGTTCTCGGGCTTTTGCAACATGCCTTTGACGCCAGCTTGCGAATATGATGCGTAAGTGATGAAAACGGGCATAAAAACCTCCATATTGTAACAATCAATTGGGGCCATTGCATCGGCTGGCCCCGGGGCCGATTGGTGTCAGCCGCCCGTAAGCAACGGGGCTGCGATCAACCAAACACCTGCGCCGATCAGCGCAATCCCCGAGACCGGAACCAGCCAGCGGGCCGTGGGCAGCAGTTTTTCCAGCGCCACATACGCAGCAATGCCGACGATCCAGTACAGGTTCATGATGCCGCCGACGAACAGCAGCAGCATCAACGCCCAGCAGCATCCCAAGCAATAGGTGCCGTGCAGACCACCTGTTCTGAACGCCCCCAAAAGACCGGGATGGTTGTGGTCCGCCAAAAACCGGGCGGGGCTTTGGCAATGGCGCAGGCACGCGGTCTTAAGTTCGGAAAACTGGTAAGCGCCCGCAGCCAGCAAAACGAGTCCTGCAAAGACGCCGGAACGGATCGTCATCATCGGACCGTCAGACAGTCCGATATGCTCCAACCCCCATTGCAAGGCGGTTGCGGTTAAACTGAAAGCCCCCCACGCCACCAGATAGCCCGACAGAAAGCACAAGCTGAATGTCGCGGCACGCGCTTTGTCTGGCCCTACGCGCTTGAGTGCGGTGAACAAAAGCACAGCAGGCGCAGCGCTTGGGGTCATCATGGCAATCATCATGACCCACCACATAAGAAAGATCAGCAGGGCGTAACCGATGCTCCAGGCTGTGGCAGAACCCATGGTCATGGGCTCGCCAATCGGGCCAGCCATCCGCGTCATCTCAACTGCGGACATATTCATGCCAACCCCGGCGGCGGTGTACCAGGCGGCTGCAAGAACGATCAGCAGAACGCTGCCCAAAACGATCACAGTGTCCTGTCGCAACAGCCGTTCAACGGCTCCGGCGTGGTGCGAGGAGTGTTGCCTTGTCATGAGGCACCCAAGTTTAAGCGCCCAAAACGCCGTGGCCCGAGATGTTCAGATGCGCCAGATGGGCGTGCGTGGCATCAAAAGTCAGGCTTATTTTACTGCCGGTGGTTTTTGACGAACCCGACGCGGCCTCGGCCTGACGGTACTCGAATCCGTTTGGCAGATGAATCCCCGCACGATGTGGCGCGCCTGAGACGATATGGGGAATTGGGTTGACCTCAATGTCGAAAACGCCCGTGACCTTTGCGTACCCACTGCGCTCTTCCCGACTCCAATCCAGCTCAATCGGGACGAAAAGTGTCTCGTGCTTGGTTGGGGCCATCGCGCTGAAGACGTACCAGAACGTGGCCATTTCGTCGGTATCTTCACCAGTCATGATTGCCTGCAAGGCGGCCCTCTGATCTGCCGAGGCGCTTTCGTCGATGACCAGTTGCATCTGACCATTGCCTTCGTGAATTGGTCCTGGCCAATGGTAAACGCCTGCCGCCCGAAGACCGCTCAGATCGGTGTCGCCATAGTGGCCGCTTTGGATGTCAAAGACGACGACCGCTTCGCAATTGCCATGAGACGGCAAAACGCTGAACTGGCAAGGGCAGCCGAAATTGCAATTGCAATTGGCCAGCTCTTCGGCCTGAATAACCCATTCTGTCATGATAACCCCCCAAGAAAAGTCGTGTAAAACAACTCTGCTCAATGCGGGGCGACCCCGCACATGCTGCCTCGGAAATCGAGCCTGAATCTGGCTTCTTGGATGCGCGAACGTATCACAAATTCGTTATATGTACAAACAAGTGGGCAATTTACCCGCGCGATACAGGGTTTATTGCGAGGTCTGATCGCGCTGGGGTTGAATGCGGTATTCGATTTTACATTCGGCTGTTAGGTTTGAGGCACAGATTAAAATCCGGGAGGTTCATTATGAGTTTTATGAAAACACTGGCGTCTGTGGCCATTGGGTTTGCTGCGGCAAAGGGCATGGACAAGTATCAGAAAATGGGCGGAATGGCGGGCCTGCAGGATTTGATGCAAGGTTCGGGTGGCGGATTTGGTATGGAGCAGCTTGGTAAAATGGCCGAGCAATTTGGTTTGCCCGGAGGCGCAGCGGGACTTCAGGACATGATGGGCAAGATGGGACTCGGCGGCAGCGCTGCCGGAGCTGCGGGTTTAGGAGGGCTGTTGAACGCGATGCAAGGGGCCGCGAAAACGGCCAACCAGCAGACCGGTGATATGATGGAAACCGTGTTCAGCGGCACCCCGGCTGGCGCAGCGATGGAAGCACAAGCCAAACTGATGTTGAGGGCCATGATCCAGGCGGCCAAGGCGGATGGTGAGTTGGATGATCACGAAAAGGAAATCATTCTGGGTGAGTTGGGCGATGACATCAGCGACGAGGAACGGGCGTTTGTGCAAGAGCAACTGAATGCACCGATTGATGTCATGGGATTGGCGGCTGATTCTGGCGCACCGCTGAGAGCACAAATCTACGCCACATCTCTTGCAGCCATACGTCTGGATAACGCGCGCGAAGCGTCTTACCTGCGGCAATTGTCCACTGCGCTGGGCCTCTCGGACGCGGAAAGAGATCAGATTCACACATATATGGGGGCCCCGACCCTGACGGATTAACTTCGAGTGGGATTCCTGCTGCGGGATAGGCCGATTGGCCTTGACATAGTTGGTGCAGCGCGTAAAAGCGCACGCTCATAGGAATTCAACCGAAAGGCCCCTGCCTTTTCGGACGCAGGAGATAACCATGGCGAAGCCGACGACAATCAAGATCCGCCTGAACTCGACCGCGGGCACGGGCCACTTCTACGTGACCAAGAAAAACGCGCGTACCATGACTGAGAAAATGACCATTCGTAAATACGATCCGGTCGTTCGTAAGCATGTCGAGTACAAGGAAGGCAAGATCAAGTAATCTGCCGTTCCACGTGGACACTATTGTGAAAGGGGCTCTGGTTGGCAGAGCCCCTTTTTTCTGTTCGGTTCCGCTGCCATTTGGGTAAGGGTTCGGGACAATCTGGTGAGCGTCCGTTGCAGCGGCGCATCAGCGGATGGGGCAATCGCATCGGCTGCGGCTTGCTTTTTGCGGCACCCTGCAAGTACGCTTCAGCAAACCGCCACAAAATGTTGAGCGCCATGAAAAAAATCTTGTTGTCCACATTCGCCGTCCTGACCCTCGCGGCTTGTGAAGATCCGTTTAACCGCGAAGGTGTCGGATTCACCGGAATCGATGGGGAACCACGCACGATCTCTGATGTCCCGGGCGCTGTTGCCTTTCTTCCAGAGGCCACAAACGTGCCTGCAGAACTGGCAGAGATTCCCACTGTGACTTTGCAGGTCGATGAAACCGACCCGTCCAAAGTAGCATCGGCAGCCATCAACAGTGGCGGACAGACGCCGAATACAGCTGTACAGCTTGAGGGCAGCGACACCGATCTGTTCCTCAGCACTGTAAGTGTCAACGGAACGTTGTTCGGCGTGTTGCGCACTGGAACCAATAGCGTGACAGTCGAAAACTCGATTGGGATCGGTTTTGCGGAAGAGACCGAGCGATTCACCGGATGTTTGCCAGCAGGCAATGTGTTCCGCAAAGGTTCGGCCGAGCGGAGTTCAGGTTTCGCCGTTCCGCTGAATTGTAGCTGATCGGTTTACACCCCACCAAAAAAATGCCCTGCCTAATCGGCGGGGCATTTTTTATTGCCGTCTTGAAAAGCGACGCACTGAAAAGAAAAGGGCCGGTCGATGACCGGCCCTTTCGACGTAATGAGAAACTGTTATTCGCGGTTCCCCAGCAGTTGCAGCAGGAACATGAACATGTTGATGAAGTCCAGATACAGGTTCAACGCGCCCATGATTGCGGCTTTGCCCAACCACTCCTGATCGCCTGCGTGGGCCATCTGAAGGTACGTGGTCTTGATCTTCTGGGTGTCATAAGCGGTCAAACCCGCAAAGATCAGAACGCCCAGGATGGACACGGCAAACATGACGGCAGGCGATTGCAGGAACAGGTTGATGACCATAGCAACAACCAGACCGATCACGCCCATCATCAGGAACGTGCCCATGCCCGACAGGTCTTTTTTGGTGACGTAGCCGTAAAGCGACAGGCCAGCGAAGGCGATCGAAGTTACCAGGAACACCTGTGCAATCGAAATGCCGGTGAAGGCAACGAATATCCAGCTGAGCGACAGGCCCATGACCGCCGCGAAAACGTAGAAGAACAGTTGGGCACCTGCTGCCGACAGCCGGTTGATTGCAGCCCCAAAGCCAAACACCATGGCCAGCGGTGCAAACATGATGATCCAACCCAGGATGTTCGGGCTCAGCGTGACCGGATCACGGAAAACCGCCAGCAACTGGGGGTTTGAACCAACGGCCCAGGCCACGGCGAACGTGATCAACATGCCCACGGACATTGTGCCGTAGACTTTGTTCATATGGGCGCGCAGGCCCTCATCAATCTCGGCGGCGCGCGCGCCGGATGCCGTCCGGATCGTGTCGAATTGTGCCATCAAAGGGTCTCCCTTATCGAAATGTTCACTCGCCCCGGCGTTGCGGGGCGGTTTCCCCGTAAATATCGGCAACTAGAGGCTGTGTTTCAAGAGATTCCGGGCGAAAACCGACTAAAACACGCAACAAATTCGGCGACAGGTGATGCAAAGCCACCTATCGCCGCAAAAAGTGAGTTTTAAACTTATCTTTTCCAGAAATCAGGTGCATCCCAGAAGAAACGGCGTGCTTCGGCAGAGGCTTCAGCGCGGGTCACTCCGATGTCTTCAAGTGAGGCATCATCCAGTTGCGCCAGTTTGCGGCGCTGCCGATTCAGTTCGAATGCCTGAAAGACCCGCGACATCAGGGACCGTTTGGCGGGTCTGCAAGTCGAATGAAGTGCAATTTGGGTCATGGTCTTTGTCCTTTCCAGGTTTTTCGATGCTTTCCCTATTCGGTATCAATTTCCTTGATTGATATGGGGGCATATGACATATTTTAAAAACGAATATTTTTGATGACACACATAAGGAATCGTGAAGATGCGAAATCTGGACATTACGACCCTGCGGTCCTTCGTGGCAGTTGCGGATCAGGGCGGTGTCACACGCGCCGCCGGATTTTTGCATCTGACGCAATCCGCAGTGTCCATGCAGTTAAAGCGGCTGGAAGAGCTTTTGGGCCTGGAGTTGCTGGATCGCAGCGGTCGCAACATTGCGTTGACGGCATCAGGCGAGCAGCTGCTGGCTTATGCTCGCCGAATGATTGCCCTGAATGATGAAGTCATCGGTCGTCTGACGGATCAGGCATTTGAGGGCGAGGTGGTTCTGGGCGTACCCCACGACATCGTCTATCCGGCGATCCCGCGTGTTCTTCAGCGGTTCAACGTGGATTTTCCGCGTGTGCGTGTGCAATTGGTGTCGTCATATTCGCTGCAGCTGAAAGACATGTACAAGCGTGGTGAATGCGACCTGATCCTCACGACAGAGCCGTCAGCGGCCGACGGGTCGGAGACGATCGCCGAGCTTCCTTTGCGCTGGATTGGTGCGCCGGGCGGGTCCGCGTGGCGTAAACAGCCGCTTCCACTGGCGCTTGGGCGTCGGTGTTTGTTCCGACCGCAGGTGATCTCGGCACTGGATGCCGCTGGAATCCCGTGGGAGCTGTCGGTTGAAACCGAAAATGACCGGACGATTGAAGCCACGGTCAGTGCTGATCTTGCGGTGCATGCCATGTTGGACGGAACCGAAGCTTCGCATCTTGAGCAAATCGAATCTGGCGGCGCATTGCCCGACTTGCCAGCCCACAAGATTAACCTTTATGGCGGCGAGCCGGGCCGTGGCGCAGTCGTCGAGGCGTTGGCGCAGTTGGTGCGTCAGAATTTCCGGATGCTGGGTGGCACACAGCTGCGCGCGGTGGCGGGGTAAATGCGATCAGGGCGTGATCACGATCTTGCCCGTCGATTTCCGCTCTTTCAGCAAATGCATTCCGTGGGCAACATCATCAAGCGGCAGAGTGTGGCTGATATGCGGTTTGATCCGCCCTTCTGTATGCCACCGGAATAGTGTTTCGAAGCTGTTGCGCACAGCTTCGGGGCGAAACTTCAGGTATCCGCCGATGTAGAAGCCGATAACGGTCAGGTTTTTGACCAGTAAGTGGTTTGCTGGAATCTGCGGAACATCGCCCCCGGCAAAGCCGATTGGAAGCAAGCGGCCCTCGGGGTTGGTGGCGCGAAAGGCGGCTTTGAACACGTCGCCGCCGATGGCGTCATAAACGACGTCTGCACCGCCCAACGCTATGACGTGCTCTCTCAGGTCTTCTGAGGTGTCGATCAGGTGATCAGCCCCTGCAGCCTGAGCAACGGCAAGCTTGTCCGCGCCGCGCGCCTGCGCAATCACCCTGGCACCCATGAGTTTGCCGATCTCGACAGCGGTCAAGCCAACACCGCCCGCTGCACCGGTTACCAAAAGGGTCTCGCCCGGTTGCAATCTGGCCCGATGATCCAGCGCCATGTGACTGGTACCATAAGCAATCTGGATCGCTGCGGCGTCTTCGAAACGCATGTTGTCCGGCAACGGAATCGCACGGTCCGCGTCAAAAACGCCATATTCTGCAAGCCCGTCCTGACCAGAATAGACTGCGATCCGGTCGCCCGGCGTCAAACTTGATACGTCCGGCCCGACTTCGTCCACGACGCCCGCTACTTCCATGCCCAGCGTAAACGGGGCAGGGGGCGTGTCCTGATACGTGCCCTTTTGCATTAGAAGATCGGCAAAGTTCAGGCCACACGCCTTGATCGCGACCCGCACCTGACCCGGGCCCGGAACCGGGACGTCAAGGTCGCATAACTGCGCCGCTGCACCGTCAGATTGAACGCGATAGGCCCGCATCGTTTCCCTCACATTTTGGGTCATAGGCGCGTGTGAGGTGGCGAAAGTCAATTGATTTAGCGCGGTGGCGGGCATCTGAAACCAAAAGGTCATTTGTCAGCATTGCGGCCTGGTGCGCTGGGTTTGTCATTATACAACCACAACCCTTCTAAAGGGGGTGTGACTCAACCGTCTTGAAAAAAATTCAAAAACCGGCATTATGAACGCTTAGTGCTGTGTAGGGGGCGGTACAGTCCGTATTAGGGGGTAATTAAGGGGAACCCTCTAGACATGCGATAGCGGACGTCGCGACCTCCCACGCAGATGTTTGTGTAGTATAGGAGAATACCAATGACTCATCACGTCGATGTCCATGTGGGCAAGCGCGTTCGGCATCGCCGCTGGCTGATTGGCATGACCCAACAACAGTTGGCGCAACAAGTTGGTATCAAGTTTCAGCAGATCCAAAAATACGAGACCGGAGCCAACCGAATCAGCGCATCCCGCCTTTGGGACATCGCCGAGGCGTTGGAAGTGCCGGTCAGCTTTTTCTTCGAAGGACTGGAAGAAGCCCAAAAAAGCGACTCGGACAAGAAATCCGTTCCTGCCGATCTTATGGGCGACAAGGAAGCGCTGGATCTGGTGCGGTCTTACTATGCGATTCCGGAAAACCAGCGCCGCCGTCTGTTCGAACTGGCGCGGGTTCTCAGCGACGTCGCCTGATTGACTTGACTTTGTTGGGCGTTGCTCGCACCTGTGGGCCATGCAACCGACAATTTTGAACGACATCGAAATCGCCGAAGAAATGGCCGATGCAGCGCGCGCGGCCATACTTCCTTTTTTTCGACAAACCAATCTGGAAACAGCAAATAAGCTGACCGATGGGTTTGATCCGGTCACGGTGGCCGACCGTGCAGCCGAAAAGGCGATGCGAGAGGTTTTAGCCCGCCGCCGCCCCGAAGACGGCATCCTGGGCGAAGAGTTTGGTGAGCATAAAGGCAGCAGTGGCCGAACCTGGGTTCTGGACCCGATTGACGGCACACGCGGTTTTATCAGCGGCACACCCACCTGGGGCGTTCTGATTGCATTAAGCGATCAGGATGGGCCGTTCATGGGGGTTATTGATCAGCCCTATATCGGAGAGCGATTTGTTGGAGCGTCGTCCGGCGCTTATTTTTCTGGTCCGTTGGGCACCCGGAGTATGAAAACGCGCGATACAAAAACACTGGATCAAGCAACCTTGTTTACTACGTTTCCCGAAGTTGGGACCTTGGAAGAACGGAAAGGGTTTCAGACCGTATCCGAGCAGGTGCAACTGACACGGTATGGAATGGATTGTTATGCCTATGCGCTTCTTGCGGCGGGGCAGGCGGATCTTGTGATCGAGGCGGGATTGAATTCTTACGACATTCAGGCGCCTATTGCAGTTATTCAAGCGGCAGGCGGGATCGTGACAGATTGGCAGGGCGGTCCCGCACATGAAGGTGGTCGCGCCTTGGCAGCGGCGAACGCAGAGCTTCACGCCGCAGCACTGCAGATTGTGCGCCAATTCTGAATTATGTTGCCGGGCGCGGGAATGGCGGCTAAACCGGCTTTAGCCGGTTCTTGAGCCCGTTTTCCGCCGGCAAAAGCACTCCTTGCATGAAACGGGCAGATGCAGGAGCGCGATGTGACAGAAATTCTACTCAAGAACGCTGACCTTATCCTGACGATGGACGATTCACGTCGGGAATTGTCTGGGGCTGACATTCTGGTCCGCGATGGGCAGATCGCCCAGATCGGGCAGGGTTTGCAGACGCAGGGCGAAGTACACGACGCCTCGGGCTGTCTGGTGACACCCGGTCTGGTGAACACCCATCACCACCTTTACCAAACCCTGACCCGTGCCGTTCCGGGCGGTCAGGATGCGTTGCTGTTTGGGTGGCTGCAAACGCTTTACCCGATCTGGGCAAGGTTTGGACCGGACGAGATGTTCACCTCTGCCCAGATTGGCTTGGCTGAACTGGCGCTGTCGGGCTGTACGCTCAGCTCCGATCACCTTTATCTTTATCCAAACGGCGCGCGGCTGGAGGATACGATTGCTGCCGCGACCGAGCTGGGAATGCGGTTCCACCCAACGCGTGGCGCGATGAGCATCGGCGAAAGCGATGGTGGCCTGCCGCCGGACAGTTTGGTGGAAGACGAAGCCGCCATTCTGGACGACATGATCCGAGTTGTTGACGCGTTTCATGACCCGTCGGAAGGCTCGATGTGCCGTGTTGGCCTCGCACCGTGCTCTCCGTTTTCCGTTAGTCGAGAGCTGATGCGCGATGCGGCCCTTTTAGCGCGGGACAAGGGTGTCATGTTGCACACTCACCTGGCTGAGAATGACGAAGATATTGCTTATTCGCAGGCGCAGTTCGGATGCCGACCCGGACAGTATGCCGAAGATTTGGGCTGGACCGGTCCCGATGTCTGGCACGCCCATTGTGTCAAACTGGATGGGGCCGAAATTGATCTGTTTTCACGCACCAAAACAGGCGTGGCCCACTGCCCCTGTTCCAATTGCCGCCTTGGTTCCGGCATTGCGCCGGTGCGAGCAATGCGGGATGCCGGCGTCAAGGTTGGTCTTGGCGCGGATGGGTCGGCCAGTAACGACAATGGCAACCTGATGTTGGAAGCGCGGCAGGCGATGCTGCTGCAGCGCGTTGCCAATGGCGCAGATGCGATGTCGGCCCGCGAAGCGTTAGAGATCGCGACGCGTGGCGGGGCCGACGTGCTCGGCCGCACTGATTGCGGCCGGCTGATGCCTGGTAAACGCGCTGATATCGCGGTGTGGGATACATGCAGCATCGAAAGCGCAGGCAGTTGGGATCCTGCAGCGCTGCTTCTGGCGGGGCCAATGACCGTGAAACATCTGTTTGTCGAAGGCCGTCAGATCGTGCGGGATGGGCAAATCACGACGATTGATCTGCCCCGAGTGATCGAGCGTCAGAATGCGCTTGCCCGAGCGCTGCAGGCTTAACCGGCCTGTCGCCCACCGATCCAAACCTCGGCCATAGCCCGATCATCACCCATCATGATGGTCGGGAAAATCGCCTCCCACACATCGTTTGCATGGGCCTCGCGCTGGGCGATGGCTGGAGTCGAAGCAAGGTCGAGCACAACCAGATCCGCCTCCATTCCCGGTGCGACATTGCCGATGCAGTCATCCATGCGAAGGCTGCGTGCCGACCCGACGGTGCCCAGCCACAGCAATTGCGCCGGATGCAGCGGGCGGCCACGCAGTTGGCCGATCTCATAGGCCGCCGCCATTGTGCGCAGCATCGAAAAACTGGACCCGCCGCCGGTGTCAGTGGCCAGACCGATGCGGTGGCCGTCATGGATCAGACCGCTCATGTCGAGCAAGCCTGACCCGATGAACGTATTTGAGGTAGGGCAGTGAATCAGTGATGCGTCAACCTCGCGCAGCCGATCCCTTTCCCTGTCTTCCAGATGGATTACGTGCCCATACAAGCCGTTCTGACCCAGCAGGCCGAATTTTTCATAAGTGTCCAGATAGTCCCGCGCGTCGGGAAACAGGGACTGGACCCATTCGATTTCGTCTGTTTGCTCGCTCAGATGTGTCTGCATCAGGCAATGCGGATGCTCCGCCCACAACGCACCCATCGCCTCAAGCTGTTCGGGGGTTGAGGTCGGGGAAAAGCGCGGGGTGATGGCATAGGACAGCCGGTCAATGCGGTGCCACTTTTCCAGCAGGGCGGCAGATTGGTCGTAGGCTGACTGTGCCGTATCGCGCAGACCTTCGGGCGCATTGCGATCCATGCAGGTCTTGCCCGCCACCACCCGTTGTCCACGTTGCTGCGCTGCCGTAAAGAACGCATCCACACTTTCGGGATGGATCGTGCAAAAGCTGCACATTGTGGTGGTGCCATGTGCGGTGGTCAGATCCAGGTAACGATTGGCGATCTCGGTCGCATAATCGGTGTCGCCGAATTTCATTTCTTCCGGGAAAGTATAGGTATTCAGCCAGTCGATCAGCCGCTTTCCCCAACTGGCAATCATTGCCGTCTGCGGGTAGTGCACATGCGGATCGACAAACCCTGCCATGATCAGATGATTGCCATGGTCCTTGGTGACTGCGTCAGGATGAGCCTGCACCAACGCATCGACGGCACCAACATCTGCGATGCGCCCGTCTTCGATCACGACCGCTTCGTCCAGCCGCGTGGCGTCGGTCGGCTCTCCGTCAAAGGGTGAGCCGATAAAGCTCAGAACGCGCCCTTTCAAAAGCGTCTTTTGCGCCATTTGCCCTGTTCTCCACCTGTTTGGAACCACGCATCAGCATAGGCGGACGAAAGAAGTGGGTAAATCGGCGCATTGTCATTGTTTTCCGGTAGCTGCTTCTTCTATTTAGAGGCCAATCGCCGAAACAAGGGGGCAGCGCATGACGACAGGCACTGACGAAGCCGGACACGATCTGCCCCGGGACGAGGACGCCTATGCGTTGGACCCCAAAGCGGTGGCGGGGATCCTCTATGCGGTGGATATCGATGATCGCGAAAAGCTG
>NZ_JBXWSB010000083.1:0-21064 GCF_059613205.1 Ruegeria sp. BHSB064 | reverse complement strand
GAATTTCCGCCTCGACAGCGGCTGACAATTGATCCGCAGGCACACTTCGCGCCAACAATCCCAGATCAACGGCTTCGGCGGCATCAAACAGACGAGCCGACATAAAAACGCGGCGCGCGCGCGCCTCGCCCATACGGGCGGTGACGTAAGGCCCGATTGTTGCCGGGATCAGACCCAGCCGCGTTTCGGTCAATCCCATCTTCAGACTGTCGACCCCAATAGCGATGTCGCACACAGCCGCCATCCCGACGCCACCGCCAAAAGCGTTGCCTTGCAATGCCCCGATCAGAGGCTTGGGCATCGTATTCAGGGCTTGCAACATCTCGGCAAGCTTGCGGGCCTCGGTAAAGCGCGTCGCTTTATCCGCCGCCATCTGGTCCTGCATCCAACCCAGATCGCCACCCGCACAAAAGCTTTTGCCATGCGCCGCAAGGACAACTACTCGAACATCAGCATCCTGACCCAATTGCTCTGCGGCTTGGGTCAGTTCGGTGATCATCAGGCCAGACAAGGCGTTGTGCTTCTCAGGCCGGTTCAGGGTCAGAGTGGCAACACCACGTGAATCCGTTGAAATCGCGAGTGTTTCAAACATGTCAGCCCCTTAGCGCCTTTGCCATCTGTGCAGCTTCTTCAATCACAGCAAGATCCAGCCCCGTCTCGTATCCAAGCCTCTGCAAATGGGCGGCGACGGCTTCGGTTGCCACATTGCCTTCCGCGCCCGGCGCATAAGGGCAACCGCCCAACCCGCCCACGGCCGCATCAAACACGCGCACGCCCAGCGCCAGCGCCGCATCGATATTGTCGATTGCGCGCCCATTGGTGTCGTGGAAATGCCCCGCCAGCCGCGTTACGGGAACCCTTTCACGCACCGCCAAAAGCATATGCGCGATCTTGTCCGGCGTCCCCTGCCCGATCGTATCGCCCAACGAGACCTCGTAACAGCCCAGAGCAAACAATTTGTCTGCAACCTCGGCCACCTTCTCGGGCGGTGTCGGACCATCGTAGGGGCAATCGGTCACGCAAGAGACGTAACCACGGACCGGCAGGTCGATATGGCGCGCCGCTTCAAGAATCGACGTGAACCGCTCAATCGATTCCGCGATTGACGCGTTGACATTAGCTTTGGAAAACCCCTCGGAGGCCGAAGCAAACACGGCAATCTCGTCTGCCTTGGCCGCCAGCGCATCCTCATACCCGCGCATATTGGGCGTTAGCGCCGCGTAGCGGATTCCATCCGCGCGGTTGATCCCGGCCAGAACTTGCGCCGACCCGGCCATCTGCGGCACCCATTTTGGGGACACAAAACTTGCGACTTCAATCCGGCGGAACCCGGCCCGGCTGAGGCAGTCGATCAATGCAACCTTGTCAGCGACCGGTATCTCATTCTTTTCGTTTTGCAGCCCATCGCGCGGCCCTACTTCATAAATCTCGACCTGATCACCCATGCCTGCGCTCCTCCCGGCTTATTTTCATTACACTACGGATTGCCCGACCGTGCCATGTGCGGCGACGCGGGTACAGATCACTCTTCCTCCAAACGCACCAGCGCTGCCCCGGCCTCGACCTGAGTGCCCTCTTCGACCAACACCTCGGCCACAACGCCGTCACGCGCCGCCAGCAGGGAATGCTCCATCTTCATCGCCTCTAGAATGGCTAGGCGATCACCCTCCTGCACCGCTTGCCCCGCTGTTGCAAAGACCGCTTTGACCAGACCCGGCATCGGGGCCTCGATCACGTTGGTGTCGCCTGTGGCACTGGAATCTCTGTCCAGCGGGTCGATCAGATCAAAGCTGCGGCCATAGTCCGAGAACACGGTCAGCGTCGATCCGTTGACAGAAACCCGAGGCATAGGCGCACCATTCAGCGCCCAGCGATTCGAGGTCCGCTCGGCCAAGACGCGATCCTCTCCAATCTGCCAAATCTGACGATCTGGCCCGTCGACTTGCACGTCCAGATCCAAAACGTCGCCCCGATCCGACAGTTGCACGGCCCGATGCAACGGGGCCCAGAGCGAAAACCCAGTTTCCGGTTCAACGTCCACAAGGTTCAAGGCCGTCATCCCAGCTGCAACAATTGCCGCGACCGAAGGCTCTGGTTCCTGAACCAGTGTTTCGAGATCACGTCCGATCAAGCCCGTATCCACGTCGCCTGAGGCAAACCCTGCATGACGGGTCAACGCCCCCAGGAAGGCAAGGTTTGTTACGGTACCCGCCACTTCGGTTTGCTGAAGCGCGCGATGCAATGTTTCAAGCGCAACTGCGCGGGTCGACCCATGCACAACCACCTTGGCAATCATCGGGTCATACCAGGGACTGATCGTATCCCCGGCCCGCACGCCACTGTCAGCGCGACAATTGGCTGGGAAACTCAGATGTGTCAGCGTTCCTGTTGCGGGCAGAAACCCTTTCGGGACGTCTTCGGCATAAAGCCGTGCCTCGAACGCATGGCCCTGAATAGAAAGGTCTTCCTGTTGCTTCGGCAAGGTCTCACCCGCCGCGACGCGCAATTGCCATTCGACAAGATCGACGCCGGTGATCGCTTCGGTCACAGGGTGTTCCACCTGCAGGCGCGTGTTCATCTCCATGAACCAAAACCTGTCGGGGCGCAGACCGTCCGAGGCGTCCACGATGAATTCAACCGTGCCCGCGCCCTTGTATCCAATCGCCTCGGCGGCACGCACGCCCGCCTGCCCCATCGCCGCGCGCATTTCCAGCGTCATACCCGGGGCCGGAGCCTCTTCGATCACTTTCTGATGCCGCCGTTGCAGAGAGCAGTCGCGTTCAAACAAATGCACCGCATGAGCGCCGTCACCGAAGACCTGGACTTCAATGTGGCGCGGCTTGGCGACGAATTTCTCGACCAGCACCGCATCATTGCCGAACGCTGTCTTTGCCTCGCCCCGGGCGCTGTCCAGCGCAGCGGCGAAATCCTCAGGCCGCTCGACAAGACGCATTCCTTTGCCGCCACCGCCTGCGACGGCTTTGATCAGAACGGGATACCCGATGGTATCCGCTGCGCCCGCCAAGTGTTCAGGGTCCTGATTGTCACCGTGATAGCCCGGAACCACCGGAACGCCAGCTTGCTCCATCAGAACCTTGGCCGCGTCTTTCAGACCCATCTTGCGGATTGCATCCGCTGAAGGGCCAATGAAAACTAGCCCTGCAGCCTCAACCGCATCCACGAAATCCGGGTTTTCCGACAGAAACCCATAACCGGGATGGATTGCCTGCGCGCCGGTGTCGAGCGCCGCCTGAATGATCACATCTCCCTTCAAATAACTCTCAGCCGGGGCCGCACCACCGATATGCACGGCCTGATCCGCCATCTGCACATGCTTGGCCGAGGCATCCGCGCCCGAATACACCGCAACGCAGGACACGCCCATTTTCTGAGCAGTTTCCATCACCCGACAGGCGATCTCTCCCCGGTTGGCAATCAGGATTTTGTTGAACATCTTTTTCACCCTTCCAAAGCCAAGTCTTCCACCAGCCGAAACCGTTCGCATACGAGTTTCATCTCGGGATCAAACCCGCCGTTTCTTTGGAAATAGCGACGATGATGGTCTTGCCATTCTTCGAGCGTTTCAGTCTCACCTTCCGCCAAAGCGAAATCCTCTGTCACGTCACAGTACCGCTGAATTGAAACATCTAGGGTTTCAATGACCAACGCCGGTGTATCATCCCAGTTCAGCGCAATATCGCAGCGACCGGGCTTGGGCATTTCTAAGCTGCCTTCAGGATATTTACTCAGCGCATCACAGGTCGCTGTTTTGCGACCGCTGCGGACCAATGCCAACAGTTCAGCGCTCAACACTGCGTTGTCGCCAAATTTGAATGTCTGAGCGCCGGGATAGCGGGCCGTTAGGGTTTTCAAGCTCACGCTCATCTTACATCCTGAACACGCCGAAACGTGTCTCCTCAATCGGTGCATTCAACGCCGCACTCAGCGACAGGGCCAGCACATCACGAGATTTGCGCGGGTCGATGATGCCGTCATCCCAAAGTCGGGCCGAGGCATAGAGCGGGTGGGACTGCTCTTCGAACATCTCCAGCGTTGGGCGTTTGAATTCGGTCTCTTCCTCGGCCGACCATGTGCCGCCTTGCCGTTCAATCCCATCGCGTTTGACGGTGGCCAGTACCCCTGCGGCCTGCTCACCGCCCATCACGGAAATCCGCGAGTTTGGCCAGGTCCACAAGAACCTTGGCTGATAGGCCCGACCGGCCATGCCATAGTTCCCGGCCCCGAACGAGCCCCCCACCAGCATGGTAATCTTGGGTACTGAGGTCGTCGCCACCGCCGTCACCATCTTGGCCCCGTGCCGGGCGATGCCTTCGTTTTCGTATTTCCGTCCCACCATGAAGCCGGTGATGTTCTGCAGGAACACAAGCGGCGTCTTGCGCTGCGAACACAGCTCCACAAAATGCGCGCCCTTCTGAGCGGCCTCAGAAAACAACACACCATTGTTGGCAATTATGCCGACCGGGCAGCCTTTGACATGGGCGAACCCGGTTACCAACGTGTCGCCAAAGCGCGGTTTGAACTCATCGAACCGAGAGCCATCAACCAGCCTCGCAATGACCTCGCGGATGTCGTAGGGCGTGCGCAGATCGGCGGGGACAACACCCAGAATTTCCTCGGGGTCGTAAGCAGGGTCTTCTGAGGATTCGAACCGTAGGCCGGGCTTCAGCCCGGCACCGCCCAACGACCCAACCGCCCGCCGCGCTAAGGCCAGCGCATGGGCGTCATCCTCGGCCAGATAATCCGCCACGCCGGACAAGCGGGTGTGGACGTCTCCCCCACCCAATTCCTCGGCACTGACAACCTCGCCCGTCGCGGCCTTGACCAGAGGTGGCCCGGCCAGAAAGATCGTGCCCTGCTCTTTCACGATGATTGTCACATCTGACATCGCAGGCACATAGGCCCCGCCCGCCGTACACGACCCCATCACCACCGCGATCTGAGCGATCCCCTTGGCGCTCATCCGCGCCTGATTGTAGAAGATGCGGCCAAAATGGTCTCGGTCAGGGAAGACCTCATCCTGATTGGGCAGGTTCGCACCGCCGCTATCGACCAGATAGATGCAGGGCAGATGGTTTTCCTCGGCAATCTCTTGCGCGCGTAGATGTTTCTTGACCGACATCGGGTAATACGTGCCGCCCTTTACGGTGGCGTCGTTGCACACCACCATAACCTCGCGCCCCTGCACGCGGCCAATCCCGGCAATCACGCCGGCACAAGGCGCGGCATCGCCATACATCCCATGCGCCGCCGTCGCGCCGATTTCCAGAAACGGAGAGCCCGCGTCCAGCAGGTTCGCCACCCTGCGTCTGGGGAGCATCTTGCCCCGTGACTCATGCCGAGCGCGGGATTTCTCGCCACCGCCCAACCTTGCCGCTTCGGCCGCAGCGGAGATTTGGGCCAGCGCGTCAAGATGGGCCTCGCGGTTTGCTTTGAAGCCCTCAGAGGTTGTTATTGCTTTACTAGTGAGCTTCATTGGCTCTCCTCCCTCTGTTCTACCCAATCGGCCAAAGAAACCGCGCCTATGTATCGTCCGAAAGACACTAGGGCAGCACATTCCGTGTCAAAGTTTGGTGTCTCACAACGACTGGCAACGCTTGTTTTATTCAAAAGCTCCAATCGCTTTTGATAGAAGTGTTTTTGCGGGGGCAAAGCGTTCAGATTTTCTGGAAGACCATCCACAATTGCTTTGGACCGGTCCACGAAATTTGAAGCCAAGTTGCTAAAGCAAAAATGGCTGTCGGTGGAGAATCGACAATAGCCTAGGATCACCGCTATGCACTCTTGTGTTTTTCCAGCCTGATCCAGTTTGCCTTCTGCACTGGCAAGGCAACGCTCTGTCCAAGCATAGGGACTACTTTGGTTTGCCAAGCTCACGGCTGGCGCTGCAGTGCAGGCAACGACGAACAGAGTTGCGACATATAGACTCTTCATCGTAGCGCCGCCTCCCCCGCCGCCCGCGCCTTCAGTTCCTTCCGGATCACCTTCCCCGTCACCGTCATCGGCAGTTCCTCCAGAAACGCCACCTCACGTGGGTAGGAGTAATGCGCCAGACGGTCCTTGACCCAATCCTGCAGCTCCTGCTCTGCAGCCTGAGCCCCCGGTTTCAGCACCACATACGCCTTGACGATCTCGGTCCGCAGCGGGTCGGGCTTGCCGACCACACCCACCGTAGCCACTGCCGGGTGGGTCAGCAGGCAATCCTCGATCTCGGCAGGGCCAATGCGGTATCCGGCTGAGGTAATCACGTCGTCATCGCGCCCCACAAAGCGCAAGTAGTCGCCCTCCCAAACGCCGCGGTCTCCGGTGATCAACCAATCGCCCTGGAATTTCTCAGCCGTCGCCTCGGGACGTTTCCAGTATTCCAGCAGCATCGAGGCTGACCCGCGCCGGATCGCCACGTCGCCTTCCTCGGTCGTTGGATTGCCGTTCTCATCGATCACCGCCACCTCATGCCCCGGCACCGGCTTGCCGATGCAGCCGGGCTGCACCGGAAAATCCTCGGCGCAAGAGGACACCACCATATTGCATTCGGTCTGGCCGTAGAATTCATTGATCGTTAGACCAAACGCCTTTTGCCCCCAGGCCAGCATCTCGGCCCCCAAGGGCTCGCCCCCGGACGCGACCGAGCGCAGGCCGGAAATGCCCTGATCTGCCGCTTTCAGCATTCGCAAGGCCGTGGGCGGAAAAAACACGTTGCGCACCCCGCCGCGCGCAACAATATCGGCGCAGGCTTCGGGCGTGAATTTCTCAAGCCGCGCCGCGACCACGGGAATACCAAGCGCCAGGCCCGGCATCAGCACATCGAACAAACCGCCGATCCATGCCCAATCTGCCGGAGTCCACAGGCAATCGCCCTCACGCAAATGGTTATGACTGATCGAGACACCCGGCAAATGCCCAGTCAGCACCCGGTGCCCGTGCAAAGCCCCCTTTGGGCTGCCGGTGGTGCCCGAAGTATAGATCAGCACCGCAGGATCATTGGGGCCTGTGTCGGCGAACGGCAGGGATGGGCCCGCCTCGCCTATTTCAGATGCAATCAGAGCCTCGGCCATATCGCCCAGCAATTCAGCGCCCTCGGCATCGGTCAGCACAATTTTGGCACCAGCATCACCAACCCGCGACCGCAGGGCATCCTGTTTGAACAGTTTGAACAGCGGAACTGAGATCGCCCCGATCTTCCAAATGGCCAGATGGGCGGCGGCACACCACGGGGACTGGCTGAGCAACACGCCGACGCGATCTCCGGGCTGCACGCGGCGCAACAGTGCGCGGGCAAGATCATCCGCCATCTGATCCAGTTGGCCATAGGTCACACTGCGGGGATCCGAACCAGTCAGATCAACAACCGCCACTTGATCTTTTGCATGGCGCAGGCATTGCTGCGCCATGTTGAGCCGATCTGGCAGGTCCCAGCTTCCCTCCGGGCGCAATCCCGGTATGCGCTCAGTGGTTAGCACGGCAAATTCTCCTTATTTTGCTGACACTTCCGTGAATCTTATCGCCGCCAGCTTTCACAGGAATTTGATACAGATCAGAGTGCTCAAGGCTCTGCTCTGCGACGTCAGACGCATCAACAGAACCAAAGGCAATACAATGACCAAAAAGCTCGCCGCATTGACCCTGTCCACCGCGCTGGTTGCGATGGCCGCCCCTGCGTTTGCTCAATCGCAAGGTGACTGGACCGTCGGCGTCGGTGTGGGTTATCTGGACCCGAAATCCGACAACGGCACGATTGCAGGTGCACCTGCCACCATCGACGCAGATACGCGCCCGATCTTCACCGCTGAATACTTCATCCGTGACAACCTGGGTATCGAACTGCTGGCCGCCACCCCGTTCAAACACACAATCGCTTTGGGCGGTGTTGATGCGGCTACAGTCAAGCACCTGCCGCCCACCCTGTCGGTGAACTATCACTTCCCGACCAACAGCGCGTGGAAACCATATGTTGGTGCCGGCCTGAACTACACCATCTTCTTTGACGAACAGACTGCTCTGGGCGATCTCAAGGTCGATGACTCCTTCGGCGTTTCGCTGCAGGCCGGTCTGGACTACATGGTCAGCGACAAAGGCGCGGTCCGTCTGAACGTACGCTGGTTCGACATCGACTCGGACGTTTCGCTGAACGGTACCAATATCGGCACCGCAGAAATCGATCCGTTCCTTGTCGGCGTTTCCTACGTCCATAAGTTCTGATCCCATCTTACAAGCGCCCCGTGGTTCCCTCGTCTGCGGGGCGTTTTTGTGTTCAGAGCATTTCGGCCATCAACTCACGGCCAATCAGCATCCGGCGAATCTCGCTGGTGCCCGCACCGATCTCCATCAGCTTTGCATCGCGGAACATCCGGCTCACTGGCGCGTCGGACAGAAAGCCTGCCCCACCCAGCGCCTGAACCGCCTGATGCGCCTGCACCATCGACTGCTCCGAGGCGTACAGGCAGCACGCCGCCGCGTCCTGACGCGTTACATCCCCCCGATCACATGCCTTGGCGACCTCGTACACATAGGCCCGCGCCGAGTTCATAGCGGTGTACATGTCGGCGATCTTGCCCTGCATCAACTGGAAGCTGCCGATAGGTTTGCCGAACTGCTTGCGCTCGGCCAGGTACGGCATCACCTCGTCCAGACAGGCGGCCATGATGCCGGTGCCGATCCCTGCCAGAACCACACGTTCGTAATCCAGCCCAGACATGAGCACAGCCACGCCTTTTCCCTCTTCACCCAGAACGTTCTCGAATGGCACCTCGACGTCTTCAAAGATCAGTTCAGCCGTGTTCGACCCGCGCATCCCAAGTTTGTCGAAATGGGGTGAGGTCGAAAAACCCTTCATCTCTTTTTCGATCAGAAAAGCCGTAATGCCCTTGGATCCGGCATCGGGATCTGTCTTGGCGTAGACGACCAGAGTATCCGCGTCAGGCCCGTTGGTGATCCAGTATTTGTTCCCATTCAGACGGTAATGATCGTTCCGTTTTTCGGCCCGCAGCTTCATCGACACAACATCGGAACCGGCCGAAGGTTCCGACATGGCCAGCGCGCCCACATGCTCGCCCGAGATCAGGCGCGGCAGGTATTTCTGCTTCTGCTCTTCATTGCCGTTCAGCTTGATCTGGTTCACGCACAGGTTCGAATGCGCCCCGTATGACAGGGAAACCGAGGCCGAAGCCCGCGCAATCTCTTCGACGGCGATCGTATGCGCCAGATAGGACATGCCCGCGCCGCCATATTCCTCGGGCACTGTGACACCCAAAAGGCCAAGCTCTCCCATCTCTTTCCACAACTCGTTCGGAAAGGCATTGGTCAGGTCGATCTCAGCCGCCATCGGCTTGACCCGTTCCTGTGCCCAGCGATGCACCATCTCGCGCAGGGCATTCACATCCTCACCCAGATCAAACTTCATCGTGGCCATGAACATCTGCGTTCTCCCTTCGCATTAATGAACAAGTGTTCAATAAATAAGTAACAGCGAATCCAGGCCCGGTCAATCTTTGTGAAACGCCTCAACGCAAAACGCCGCCCAAACCGGGCGGCGCGCATAGGATTGAGCGTGCGCTGCAAGCGCACTCCACATGGTTACGATTGATAGACCGCGCCCACTTCGGCTCGGATAATTCGCGCGATCAGTTGGCAGTCCTCAAGCGAAAAGGTCAACGGCACGCGCATATCCATGACACCAGCCAAAACGCGATCGCTTTCCGGCATGGGCTCACTATCGAAATAACGCCAACTGTCATACCGTGACGTGAACCCGGTTGGCTCTGCCCCCCCGAACCATTTCAGCTCGACACCACGCGCCGCGCAACGGCTGATCACGTCGGCAATCCGTTCGGGCAACCAATCCAACAGCAGGAACTGGATCGAAGACCCCACATAGGTTTCCTCCTCGGGCCGCTCGACCATGGTCAGGCCTGGCGTGCCACGCAACCCGGCCTCAATCTCGCGATAACGTTCGTTCCAACGCTGAACCTGCCGGTCCAGATCCCGCAATTGCGGACGCAGGATCGCCGCGCGCAAGTTGTCCATGCGGCCCGACACGTTTGGGGTCGTATACTTAATCCGTTCAAACACCTCGGGCCCCGGCGCGGCCAAATGGCGCTCGTACAGCATGTAGGACCCCGACAGCATCGTGGCTTTGGCCGCCAGTTCTTCGTCATCGGTGACAAGCAACCCGCCCTCGCCCGAGTTGACATGCTTGTAGGTTTGGCACGAATAGCAGCCGATTGCGCCCTGCCGCCCGGACAATTGGCCCCGCCAGGCCGCGCCCATCGTATGTGCGCAGTCTTCGATCACGACCACCCCGGCGGCGTCGCACATCTGCATCAACCGGTCCATGTCACACAGATGACCGCGCATGTGGCTCAGCATCAGCACACGAGCCTGATCCAGTTTGCGCTCAAGATCATCCAAATCGATGGTCAGGCTTTCTGTCACGCCAACGAAGATCGCCCGCCCGCCAACCGAAGCAATCGACCCCGGCACCGGGGCCAGCGTGAAGGCGTTGGTCAGCACCGGATCACCGGGCTGAACCCCAACAGCGCGAAGGGCGGTGGCCAGCGCATAGCCGCCAGACGACACAGCCAGACAGTATTTTGCCCCCATCTGCGCCGCGAATTCCTGCTCCAGCAAGGCCGTTTCACCCAACTCGCCCGCTGCCACGTTATATCGATGCAGACGCCCGTGGCGCAGAACGGCCAAAGCCGCTTCAATCGCGTCCTCGGGGAGGGGTTCCTGCTGCGTGAAATTGCCTGAGAATGTTTCGGTCATGATCTCGTTCTGAGGCTCCGACAAGGTTCGGTCAAGACGCTACGCCGCCGCACCAATCAAAGCAGGCACAAGCGAAGGCAAATCGTCAAAATGATGCAACAGGGCTTCGGGTTCCAATGCCGCCATGTCATCCCCTGATGGACCAAAGGTCACAAGGACCGACGGAACCCCGGCTGCCTTTGCCGTATTGCGATCCGTATCCGAGTCTCCGATCAACACGCATAAATCGGGATCTCCCCCCGCGCGACGGGCCGCTTCTCGCAGCGGGGCCGGATCTGGTTTGCGAACCGGCAATGTATCTGCCCCGACCAGCGAGGCAAAGCGGTCCCGCACCCCCATACGCGTCAGCAACAATTCGGCCAAATGCTCCGGTTTGTTCGTGCATATGCCAACGCCGTATCCCGCACTGCTGAGCATTTCGACCGCCTGCAACGCGCCGGGATAAAAGCTGGTGTGGGTGTCTATGTCCTGCGCGTAAGCTTCAAGCAGCACCGGGTAATAGGCGTGGACCGTATCCTCATCAAAGGCACCGACGCGCTTAAGCCCATGGGTCAACATCATGCGTCCACCGCGCAACGCGACACCAGAATCCTGCCCGTGGACCAGCACATCGCCATGCCCCATCTCGCGAAAACAGTGGTTCGCTGCGGCCAGCAAGTCACCCGACGTGTCCGCCAATGTGCCGTCCAAATCGAATATGACGGTGCGCATATTGTCTCCTTATTCGGCAGGTTTTCGCCGTGTCCTGTTTCAATCGGCAATCTTGTTTGATGGCCGAACGGCTTGCGCCTTTGACCTCAGCGGATAAAACGGTCGGCACCAAAACACAAAGAGAAAACGATTTCATGAGCACCGCCCTTGTCATCCTCGCCGCCGGAAAAGGCACCAGGATGAATTCGGATCTTCCCAAAGTCCTGCATCCCATCGCCCAAGTGCCGATGCTTGTCCACGCGATGCGCGCCGGGTCCGTTCTGTCGCCCGAGCGGACGGTGATTGTAACCGGCCATGGGTCCGAAGCTGTGGCAAAGGTTGCGCAGGGCGAAGACGAAGAGGCGCAGATCGCTGTTCAGGAAGAACAGCAAGGCACCGCTCACGCAGTTGCTCAGGCGCGGCAAGCGCTGGAAGGGTTCGAAGGCGATGTCGTGGTTCTTTACGGTGACACCCCGTTTCTGCAACCCGACACTCTGGAACGAATGATCGAGGCGCGGTCGCGGAACGATCTGGTCATTCTCGGCTTCGAAGCCGCGGACCCGGCACGATATGGCCGGTTGGTCATGAAAGGCGACAGCCTGGAACGCATCGTCGAATTCAAGGACGCCACAGATGAAGAACGCACCATAACATTTTGTAACTCTGGGCTTCTGGCCTGTGACGGGCAGCTTTTGTTTTCGCTGATTGATGAGGTCGGCAACGACAACGCCTCGGGTGAATACTATCTGACTGACGTTGTGGAAATTGCGCGCAAACGTGGGCTGAACGTGACCGCTGTCGCCTGTGACGAAGCGCAAACGCTGGGTGTGAACTCGCGCGCGGATCTGGCTGCGGCGGATGCCGTGTTCCAATCCCGTGCCCGCGCTGAGCTGTTGGACATGGGCGTCACCTTGATGGCTCCTGAAACGGTTTTTCTGGCCGCCGATACCGTGATCGGGCGCGATACGGTGGTTGAACCCAACGTGGTTTTCGGTCCCGGTGTCACGGTGGAAAGCGGCGCGACGATCCGGGCTTTTTCGCATCTTGAAGGCTGTCATGTCAGCCGTGGCGCGATTATTGGGCCCTACGCTCGTCTGCGCCCCGGTGCCGAGCTTGCGGAAAACACGCGGGTTGGAAACTTCGTCGAAATCAAAAATGCCGAAATCGCCGAAGGTGCCAAGGTCAACCACCTGAGTTATATTGGCGATGCGTCGGTGGGGGCGGCAACAAATATCGGCGCAGGAACAATCACCTGCAACTATGACGGCGTGATGAAGCACAAGACCACCATCGGTGAGAATGTCTTTATTGGGTCGAACACCATGTTGGTGGCACCTGTGACCGTAGGTGACGGCGCGATGACGGCGACGGGCACCGTCGTGACCAGGAATGTGGACCCTGATGCGCTGGCAGTCGCCCGCGCCAAGCAGGAAAACAAGCCCGGATATGCGCGTAAATTGTTTGATATGTTGAAGGCGAAGAAGGCTCGCCGCGATAAAGAGGCCTGAGATATGTGTGGAATTGTAGGTGTTCTGGGGCAGCATGAAGCGGCCCCTATTCTGGTAGAGGCCCTGAAACGGCTGGAGTATCGCGGCTATGACAGCGCCGGGATAGCAACCGTCAATGATGGCGCGCTAGGTCGACGGCGCGCGGTCGGTAAGCTGGTGAACCTCAGCGATCTGCTGGTGCATGACCCATTGCCCGGAAAATCGGGCATTGGCCACACCCGTTGGGCCACTCATGGCGCGCCCACGGTCAACAATGCGCATCCGCACAAAGCGGGGCCTGTGGCAGTAGTTCACAATGGCATCGTTGAAAATTATCGCGAATTGCGGGCCGAACTGGCGGAACATGGCGTCGATTTCAAGACCGAGACCGATACGGAAACCGTTGCCCTGATGACCGAGCATCACCTCAACGCGGGCCTTTCGCCGGTTGAGGCCGCGTTCAAGACCATCGATCAACTGGAAGGCGCCTTTGCGTTGGCGTTTCTGTTCGACGGGGAAGACGACCTGATCGTGGCCGCCCGCAAGGGATCGCCGCTGGCTATCGGCCACGGGGACGGTGAGATGTATGTCGGATCTGACGCTATCGCGCTGGCACCGTTGACCAATCAGATCACGTATCTTGAGGAGGGCGACCGTGCGGTTCTGACCCGCACTTCGCTAGAGATCCGTACCGAAGCTGGCGAGCTGGCCAACCGCGAAAAGCGCAAGATCAAACTGGATCATACGCGTGCCGACAAAGGCGAGCACAAGCACTTCATGGCCAAAGAAATTGCCGAACAGCCCATCGTTGTGGCCGAGGCAATCCGGTCCTACCTGCCCACCAGCGGAGACCGGGTTGTGCTGCCCGATACAGATCTGGATTTCAGCAAGCTGGACCGCCTGACCATGGTGGCATGCGGCACTGCTTTTTATGCCTGCTTGACCGCCAAATACTGGTTCGAGCAACTGGCCAAGATGCCGGTTGAGGTCGATATCGCGAGCGAGTTCCGCTATCGCGAACCTCCGATCACCGACCGGACTCTGGCGCTGTTTGTCAGCCAGTCAGGGGAAACCGCCGATACGCTGGCCGCATTGCGTTATTGCGAAGGCAAGGCCGACAAGATCGTTTCAGTTGTGAATGTCCCGGAAAGTTCGATTGCGCGCGAAAGCGATATTGCTCTGCCAATCCATGCCGGTGTCGAGATTGGCGTGGCCTCAACCAAGGCGTTCACCTGCCAGTTGAGTGTGCTGTTGATGCTGGCTTTGAAGGCCGCTGCTGACCGGGGCACTCTGACAGACGAAGAAATTGCCGATCATGCTGCAGCACTGCGCGGATTGCCAACCGTTCTGAACGCGGCGCTGGATCAGAACCGGTCGATCCGCAAAGCTGCCCAGCGCTTGTCCGAGGCGCGCGACGTTCTGTTTCTGGGCCGTGGCCTGATGTATCCGCTGGCTCTGGAGGGTGCGCTGAAACTGAAGGAAATCAGCTACATCCACGCCGAAGGTTACGCGTCCGGAGAGCTGAAACACGGCCCCATCGCTTTAATTGACAAGCACATGCCTGTGGTGGTCATGGCCCCCCGGGATACTGTGTTCGACAAGACTGTTTCGAACATGCAGGAAGTCATGGCACGCAAAGGCAAAGTGATCCTTGTGTCGGATGATGACGGTATCGCCGAAGCCGGGGATGAGGTCTGGAGCAAGATCCGCATGCCCCATGTTCATCACAATCTGACACCGATCCTCTATTCCGTTCCTGCACAGCTGCTGGCCTATCATACTGCCGTCGCCAAGGGCACCGATGTGGATCAGCCCCGCAATCTGGCAAAATCAGTTACGGTAGAGTGAACCATGGCCAAACGATTCCCTCAGCTTGAAGACGCCCACCGGAAATTCATCGAAGATCAGCACATGTTCTTCGTCGGCACCGCCGGGGCTGAGGGGCAGGTCAATATTTCCCCGAAAGGGATGGATTCGCTGCGGGTCTTGGGCCCCAACCGCATCGTCTGGATGAACCTTACCGGCAGCGGCAATGAAACAGCAGGCCACCTGATGCAGGTTAACCGAATGACGCTGATGTGGTGTTCCTTCGGCACCCGTCCCCTGATCCTGCGCACTTATGGAACCGCGCGTACCCTGCATGTCGGGGACGAGGGTTGGGACGAACTGGCTGTCCTGTTCCCCAATCATCGCAGCGCACGGCAAATCTATGACCAGTCCATTGAAATAGTGCAGACTTCGTGCGGATATGCCGTTCCTTTCATGGAGTTCCAGTCCGACCGCGATACAATGCAGAAATGGGTCGACGGAAAATCCGACGATGAAATCCGCGCCTACTGGGCTGAGAAAAACGGGCAGACAATTGACGGTAAGCCCACCGGTGTTCCGGTCTGATCTGATGCTCGCCAGGTTCCTCGATCAAATCAAAGCCCATGCCGATGCCGAGCGTGCGGATCAAATGGCCAGCTATCACAAGGTGGATCGCGTCTACCTTGGTGTTGCGAACCCCGTTTTGAACGACCTGAGCAAAGCATGGCGGAAGGAACTGGATGTCGCGGCACGTGTCGAATTGGCCAACGGGCTTTGGCAGACCAACATTCACGAAGCCCGCGTTGCGGCAGCCAAATTACTGACTCAGGCGCGCATCCGGCCAGATGACGCAGTGTGGGCCCTTTTGCAAAGCTGGTTACCTGATTTCGATGCCTGGGCTATCGCCGACCACGCCAGCACGGCAATGCAAAAGCGGCTTTCAGCTGACCCTGATCGTCTACACGACGTTGAACAGTGGACCCGATCCGACCATATGTGGACCCGCCGCGCCGCGCTGGTTGCAACTCTGCCCTGGACAAAACAGAACCACCCCAAGCCGGAAGACCTGCAGCGCCGCGACCGTATCCTCAGCTGGGCCGCCGGATATGTCCCGGATCGCGACTGGTTTATTCAAAAGTCCATAGCTTGGTGGCTGCGTGAGCTGTCCAAACATGACCCAGATCGCGTGATTGCATTTCTGGAAGAACATGGCGACGCGATGAAGTCTTTCGCCCGCCGCGAAGCTGGCAAGTTTCTGAAGGATCAGTTGGCGTAGACCTCGACCTCGACCAGTTCATCCAGCGGCACCAGCAAGGCCCGCATGGCGTCCAGCGACAACCGGCTGCCACCACTGGCAGGGCCTGGGATCGGAACCAGAGTGATGTAGGCTTGCGCCCCCGTTCTGGGCACAACCACGCGTGCCGTTACCTCACTCTCGACCAAAGGCGTCTGCATCCAACGCCCCGGCGTGGTCGGATCTCCCAGCCCCGCGACGGTGGTTCTGGCTCCAGCCCAACTGGGGCGCGCTGAAACTGGTTCCGGCTCCAGAACTTCCTCGGAAACAGCGGTCGCAGTCTCATCGTCGGCAACGGTCTGCGCGGGTGCGTCGCTTCGCCCGAAGACGCGGTCGGTCGTGGACCGGACAGTATCGCAACCGGCAGCCAACACACACAGAATTACAAGTGCTTTCTTCATGCCCAAATCCTACAGCCCTGCGCGCATCTGTACCAGCGTAAAGCACAGTTCACCCTTGTCGGGACCCGGTTCCGGCTTTACCTATTACGCCATGACAGCTCCGCTTATCGACCCGTTTGCCCGCGCCATCACCTATCTCCGCGTTTCCGTCACGGACCGCTGCGATTTCCGCTGCGTGTATTGCATGTCCGAGAACATGACCTTTCTGCCCAAGAAAGACCTGCTAACGCTGGAAGAGCTGGATCGGATGTGCTCGACCTTTGTGAAGATGGGTGTGGAGAAGTTGCGCATCACGGGCGGAGAGCCCTTGGTCCGCCGCAATATCATGACCTTCTTCAACGCCATGACCCGTCACCTGGACAGCGGCGCCTTGAAAGAACTCACGCTGACCACAAACGGTTCGCAATTGCATCGCTTTTCAGAAGACCTCTATGCAGCCGGCGTGCGGCGGGTGAATGTTTCGCTGGATACGTTGGACGATGACAAATTCGCCAAAGTCACGCGCTGGGGGCGCTTGAAACAAGTGCTGAACGGCATCGACGCCGCGCAGAAAGCGGGCTTGCGGATTAAGATCAACGCGGTCGCGCTTAAGGGATTCAACGAACCCGAACTGCCCAAAATCACCGAATGGTGCGCAGAGCGTGACATGGACCTCACCTGGATCGAAGTCATGCCCATGGGCGACATCGGCAACGAAGACCGTCTGGATCAATACTGGTCTCTCAAGGACGTTCGCAAGGAATACGAAAACCACTATTCCGTTACCGACTTGGCCGAGCGCACCGGCGGCCCGGCCCGCTATGTCCGACTGGAGGAGACAGGGCAGAAGATCGGCTTCATCACACCGCTGTCCCACAACTTCTGTGAAAGCTGTAACCGCGTGCGCCTGACCTGTACCGGTGAACTGTATATGTGTTTGGGCCAGGAAGACATGGCTGATCTGCGCGCACCACTACGCGATCACCCCGAAAGCGAAGCGCCGTTAGAGGACGCAATCCGGGCCGCGATCAACCTCAAGCCCAAGGGTCACGACTTCGACTATTCCCGTCAGGCCGTCGATGGCCAGATGAGCCGTCACATGAGCCATACAGGCGGCTGACATGCCCGGCGCAGACGACCGCCCGACGCTGCTGTACAGGCTGTACTGCGGCTTTACTGCTCTTGCGCAACCCCTGGCTTGGCGAACCGTGCGCAACAAGCTGCGCGCAGCTGATGTACCCGAGAACCGCGAGAGGGAACGGCTTGGCCACGCCAGCCTGCCCCGTCCATCTGGCCGTCTGATCTGGTTTCATGCCGCCAGTGTGGGCGAAAGCCTGTCGGTCCTTAGCCTGATCAAACGGTTGGCAGACCGCCTACCGGATGCCGAATTCCTGATCACCTCCGGCACGCCCACCTCAGCCGCACTGATCGCCAAACGCCTGCCGCCCAGAACGCGGCATCAATACCCACCGCTGGATACTGCAGGCCCTGTCACACGTTTTCTCTCTCATTGGCGGCCCGACGCGGGCATCTTCGTCGAAAGCGAAATATGGCCCCACCTGATCGTGGAAAGCCATCGGCAGCACATCCCGCTTGCACTTCTAAACGCCCGCCTGTCTGAAAAATCTGTCAGAGGTTGGAAAAAACGCCCCGACACGGCGCGTTTCATTCTGTCCAAATTCCGTCTGTTTCTAACCCAGAATAACAAAACCGCAGCCGATCTGATCGACATCGGCGCAGCGCCAGACCGTGTGCATCCGGGCACCAATCTCAAGGCAATGTCCGATCCGCTGCCGGTGGATCAGGCTGTGTTGCAGGATATCCAATCTCAGGTCGCAGACCGCCCGGTCTGGATTGCAAGCTCAACCCATGCTGGCGAAGAAGAAACCGTTCTGAACGCGCACAAGACACTGCTTGAACGCTGGCCGAACTTGCTCTTGCTGTTGATACCGCGCCACCCAGAGCGTCGGGGCGACATTGGTTCGCTGATCCAAGACGCTGATATGCCTGCTTCTTTCCGATCCAGGGACGAACCGATCAGTGAAAACACCCAAATATACGTCGCCGATACTTTGGGAGAGACCGGCACCTGGTACGCTCTGTGTCCGATTGTATTTCTCGGCGGTTCGCTGAAAGAAATCGGAGGCCACAACCCTTTTGAGCCTGCTCAAGCCGGGGCTTCGGTGATCACGGGCCCGGGTTACTTTAACTTTGCCGAGACCTTTGCCCCGCTGATTAAATCCGGTGGCGCAATCGAGGTTCAAACTGCGGTTGAACTCTCCGATACCGTGACGCACTGGTTGTCAGACCACAATGCCCTTCAATCCGCACAAAAAGCAGCCCGGTCTTGCGTAAACACGCAGTCAGATGCCCTTGAAACCGTCATCGACACCCTCTGTGCAGAGCTTGACCTGCACAAACTGGATCCTTCTTCATCTGGCTGAAAATACCTCGGGGGTGTGGGGGCAGAGCCCCCACGCTGTTCATTAAGCGGCCGGCATCCGTTGTTCGACAATCTCTGCCCACCAGCTGCAACCGGACGGGATGGCCTCGTCGTTGAAATTGTACTCCGGGTGATGAACCATGGCGGTGTCGCCGTTGCCCACAAGGATATAAGCCCCTGGACGTTCTTCCAGCATGAACGCAAAGTCTTCGCCGCCCATCACCAACGGAGCTTCTTCGCAATCCCCGGATACTGACTTTGCCACATCCGCTGCAAACGCGGTCTGCTCGTCGCTGTTCACCATCACCGGATAGCCACGGATATAGGTCACGTCCGCGGTGCCTCCGAACGTTGTTGCCACGCCCGTGCAAATCTCTTTGATCCGCTTTTCAGCCAGATCGCGCATGTCCTTGCTCATGGTACGCACGGTCCCTTTGATCTGCACAGTTTGCGGGATCACGTTGAAGGCTTTCGACGAGGTCTCGAACGACGTAACCGACACAACAACCTGATCAATCGGATCCGCATTTCGGGACGCAATGGTTTGCAAAGCCAAAACCGCCTGCGCCGTCATCACCGTCGTATCCACCGTGTCCTGCGGCTTGGCCGCGTGTCCGCCGCGCCCTTCAAACGTGATGTCGAACTGATCGGTGGCTGCAAAGAACGAGCCAGGCCGAATGGCAAAGCTGCCAACCGGTTTACCCGGCCAGTTGTGCATTCCGTATACTTCCTGGATGTTCCAGCGGTCCATCATCCCGTCTTCGCACATCTCTCGGCCTCCGCCGCCGCCTTCTTCGGCGGGTTGGAAAATCACCACAACGGTGCCGTCGAAGTTGCGGGTTTCCGACAGGTACTTGGCAGCGCCCAGCAACATCGCTGTGTGACCGTCATGGCCGCAAGCATGCATGGCACCCGGTGTTTTCGAGGCGTATTCCAGTCCCGTCGCCTCATGGATCGGCAGCGCATCCATGTCTGCACGCAGACCAATCACCTTGCCCCTGCTGTCCGACTTGCCCTTGATCACACCCACAACTCCGGTGCGTCCGATGCCGGTGACAACCTCATCACAACCGAACTCTTTCAACTTTTCGGCCACGACCGCGCTGGTGCGGTGTGTTTCGAACAGGATTTCCGGGTTTTCGTGCAGATCCCGTCGCCATGCGGTGATCTCATCCTGTAATTCGGCAAATCGGTTTTTAACTGGCATGTCTTCTCTCTCCTAATTCAAGCCGCCGGCATCCGGCGCTCGACCATTTCCGCAAACCACGAGCACCCGATCGGGATGATCTCGTCGTTGAAGTTGTATTCGGGGTGGTGCAACCCGGCGCTGTCTCCGTTGCCCAGAACGATGAAGGCTCCGGGCCGTTCTTCCAACATGAACGAGAAATCCTCGCCCCCCATCACCATCGAAGCCTCGACACAACTGCCACCAACAGAAACAGCGGCTTCTTCGGCATAACCTGTCTGTTCTTCGGCATTGATCGTCACCGGTACACCGCGCGTGTAATCGACGTTCACTGAACCACCGAATGTCGCAGCGATCCCTTCGGCGACCACTTTGAGGCGTTTTTCAATCAAGTCGCGCAGCTCGTTCGAGTGCGTGCGCACCGTGCCGCGTATCTGCGCAGATTGCGGGATCACGTTGAATGCTTTGGACGACGTCTCGACCGACGTTACAGACAGGACACCCTGCTGAATTGGGTCCGCATTGCGCGACACAATCGTTTGCAAAGCCACGATCAATTGCGATAGTATCACCGTCGTATCCACAGTCTCATGCGGTTTCGCCGCGTGACCGCCCCGCCCTTCCAACTGAATCGAGAACTCATCCGCCGCCGCAAGCAACGGCCCCGACCGGATCGCAAACTGCCCGGTGGGCAGGCCCGGAACATTGTGCATAGCATAGACTTCCTGAATGCCGAACCGGTCCATCAGACCGTCCTTGCACATGGCTTCGGCCCCATTGCCGCCTTCTTCGGCAGGTTGGAAAATCACCACCGCCGTTCCATCAAAATTGCGGGTCTCAGCCAGATATTTCGCTACGCCCAAAACCATTGCCGTATGCCCGTCATGACCGCAGGCATGCATCGCATTTTCCGTTTTCGAGGCATAGTCCAGCCCGGTTTGTTCCTGCATCGGCAGAGCATCCATGTCTGCGCGCAACCCGATCACGCGGCCC